>NZ_MWQI01000013.1 GCF_002210345.1 Fibrobacter sp. UWB4
TAGAATTTTACGATGACTTTGCAAGGGGTAAAAGTAAAAAAAATTCACTTTTTTTTACTTTTTTCGCTAAAAACGGGATGTATTCCGTCGGTACTACACATTATTCACATTCTGTAAACAGAAATCTTTTTGGCCATAGGCAAGAATCGACTGGACCCTTCACTTCGTTCAGGGTGACAAGAGTGAAAAAAAGGCAATTCCGGCACGGCGGCCGGGGTGACAAAAGCAAGAAATGACTGGATTCTTCGGCGATTCTCGCCTCAGAATGACGCGCTTAGCATTCTTCCACCAAAATCCAACTAAAAAAAAACGTCCCGGGAGTGGAGCTTCCGAGACGTTTTAAGCGAGATTCCTACTTTCGAATGACGACACGCCGTGGGTTTTCGCCTTGCACATGCAGAAAATATACACCGTTGTTCACGCTAGAGAGCCAAACCGTCTCGCCCTTGGATGCTCGGCCCGAAAGTACGCGCTTTCCTTTCAAGTCAAACACGGCATACGCAACGTCACTATCACGGACAACTGTAAAGTTCAAGCCACCTTCACCCATAGAAATTATCGAGGGCCTAACCATAGCGAATACCGGGGATACCGCTGAAGGCCCCTCCGCTCCAGGAATCAAACCAACGGCGAGCCTGTACAGGAAATCAAACGCCTTATTTTGTACAGAATCTGCAAAAACAATTTCCTTACCGTCTTTACCTGTACGAGTCGCATCGTAGAACTCGTGCTTCAACCCATAACCCTCAGGATTGTAGAATTCATGATAGACTTTGTTCTTAGTCAAAACGGAATCGATATAGTAGCTACCATAAAGCGTCGGCGTGTGGACCTCCAGATGAATAGCGCCTAAAACAATACTGTATTCATCCGAAATATTGTCGCGCATCATTTTATCGGCCTCAGTCATAGCATAGCCCACCTTATACGGCATCACGTAATCGGAATCGCCATGCGCGAGGAATACAGGGACCTTGCTATTTTTGAGAATCGACGGATCGTGAATACCTCCCCAGAGTGCCACCACGCCATTTGCAACGCCACTTGCCCCTCTAGGCCCATACCTGTCCAGTCCACCTAGCGGAATGGTATCGTAGACATACTTACTTTGTTCATCGGAATACATCTTGACGTATTGCGCACCTTCATTCAAATAACTCGGAAAATCCTTTTCGTCAAGAGCATAGATGTTTTCAAGGCCAAGCAGAGCACCGGCACTGTTTCCGAGTATATATATTTTATTCGTATCAATACGGAGAGCCTTTGCATTCGTCCTTAAATAACGGATAGCGGCATTCACGTCCTGGACGCTTTTGTAGACCGTGCGCGCAAAATCCACACTATCAATAACAAATGTTTCTTTTCGGCTGGACATCAGGACACCCAGACGGTATTCCAGCGATGCCGTCACAAAGCCACGAGCAGCAAGAGAGTCCACATAGGCGACCGCCTTCTGGTCAAAAGAAGTCTTGGTCCCCGCCACAAAAGCGCCACCATGACAAACTAACACCGCCGCCCTATTTTCAGCTTCATCGCCTTCAGGTTCATAAATATCCATCTCTAGCGGCCTGAAACTCACCCCCTCTTCACTGTACATATAGAACATCGGATGGACATTAAACATGTTCATCAGCGACGTCAATTCATTGTAGTACGACTTGTCCAGAAACGGAACACTATCGGCAACAGTCACCGTTGTAGGCAAGCTCGTTTCAAACAGGCGGTCTTTGTAGCGAACCCCATCTGCGGCAAAAGCATAAACACCGCACAGCAGTGCGGCCAAATACAGGTTGATTTTCATAGCCCCTCTCCTATTTTGACAGATTTTAGTAAGATTAAATTATCTTTTTGGCAAAGCAAAGTCAAGAAAAAAATCCCGCGATGCAAATCACGGGATTCTCAAATTTTCCGATTCCGGCACATGTCCGGAATTACAGATCATTAATTGGCAGGCTTGCAACCGTTCGGATATTCATCCGTGAGGCATTCCTGTTCTTCGAGCGGATCGCCTTCCTTGTAGGTGGACCAGTCATCGTGCCACTTGTAACGGTTATCCTTGGTCTTGTTGATACGCGTCATGTAATGGTCGATGAGGTACTGCGGGCATTCCACTTCTTCCCAGTGGTAGGTCGGATTGTCTGCGGCCATGTACCAGTCGGCAAACCAGTGGCAGCCGCGGAGCAAGTTCGGGAAACCGGCATTTCCGAATGCGGCATCGCACATATCCTTTACGCATTCCTGATACTTTTCAAGAGTGTTGTCGTAACCGAGCTTGCTCTGGCATTCCGTGAGGAAGCCGCCAAAGCCTGCGCCCCATTTCACGTTAGCACCGTTTACCTGGACAGAGAGGGCATCGAACGCTCCAACACCGCCACCCGGCACCATCAAGTCGAACTGGCCAACTTCCACATCGTGACCGATGTTGGACGTCATCACGACAATGTGCTTGCCCTTGAGAGCCTTGTGCGTTGCCTTCGCTGCATTGTTAGCACTTGCGTCCTTGAAGCTACCATCGTACTGGAGATGGAAGCACTTGCCGCAGGTCGTCTGGGAACCAGGGCCAGCCACATAAGCGTAAGAGAGATTTTCATTTACAGCGATAGGAGCCATGTCCGTGCAAGTGAACACGCCCTTTTCCTTAGCATTGCCGCAAGCGTTGTTCGTGCCTTCAAAGCCATACCAGTACTGCTGAACAGCATGGCCAAGCGTAAAGGTCGGGACTTCAACGTCGTGGATGTTGCAGTTACGGGCAGTCGTCATGCCCTTCTCATAGGATTCCTGTGTAGTCGTATCGGTCTTGCCTTCCTGACCATTGCTAATCCAGGAGCAGTGCGGCTTACAAGCATCCCAATAGCGGCTGTTCCAGCCCTTATTTCCGTTGCTCAAGATGTCCTTCGTGTATTCCGCAGGAGGCGGGCCGTAAGATTCGATTGTCGGGAAACCATCGGGGCCAATTTCAGAATTGCCACTGCTAGAGCTTTCGGCAGCCGAAGACTCAGGAATTCCACTAGACATCGGATTTACAGACGAACTAGACAGAGCTGAATTAACACTGGAGCTGGACACCGGATTCGGACCAACAACAGAGCTTGAAGACACATCAGAACCGCCACTTAAGCCAGTATCGGTAGAGCTCGATCCCGGATTCGATGCACCTGCACTAGAGCTGCTTTCGCCACCCGGAGTAAAGTTCGCTTCGCAACGCAGCAAAGCTTGAAGATCGACATTGGACAAAATAACTTCACCAGTGGTCAAATCCAAAATGTTACCGACGCCATCGTACGCGCCAACAACATTATCCACAACGTCCGTGACCTTGTTATCATCGCCAATAATCCAGTAGGAATTGCCCACTTCAAGGAGCCTGCCCGAATGGGTAAGCGTCATTGCAGAGCAAATATCCGACGGGCCAGGACCTACTGGCGGCAGTGGATCATCAGAGCAGGCGCTGAACATCGAAAAAGCGCCCGCAGCAAGTAAAGAACTCGTTAAAATTTTTTTCATATTTTTCCTTTTCACACCTTCGTCTAAAATTAGATTTTCTCGCAACAAAATGCACAAAAAAAAGCTTTTTGAAAGCAGATATGTGAGTTAGGACAAAAAAAGGCCGCACTTACGTGCAAGCCTTTTGGTTATTAGCTATTAGCCAATAGTCATCAGCCTTAGTTAGGCGCCAAAGGCGCGATTACTTAAACCAATAACCAATGACCAACTACTAATGACTAGTCGCGGAACTTCACCTGCTTGGTGCCGGCGACGACTTCACCGATCTGAGTCCACTTTTCACCCTTAGCTTCGAGGTGAGCGACAACTTCAGCCTTGTCAGCCGGGTCGATGAAGATGAGCATGCCCATGCCCATGTTGAACGTGGAGTACATTTCGTCCTTTTCGACAGAGCCAGCCTGCTGGATGAGCTTGAAGATCATCGGAGGATCCCACGTGGTGCGATCGATAATCACATCGACATCGTCCGGGAGGATACGCGGGATGTTGCCCTGGTAGCCCGAACCCGTGATGTGGGCAAGGCCCTGGATCTTCTTCTTGTTGCAGAGGTCGATGAGGCTCGGGTAGTAGCTGCGGTGCGGAGTGGCGAGAGCTTCGCCGATGGACTTGTCCATGCCATCGACCATGGTGTCTACCTTATAGCCGGCCACGTCAAAGAGAACCTTACGGGCAAGAGAATAGCCGTTTGTATGGAGACCCGTGGACGGGAGACCGAGGATGATCGTACCCGGCTTGATCTTCTTACCGTCGATGATGTTTTCGCGTTCCACGACACCCACGATCGTACCGGAGATATCGTAGTCGCCCGGACCGTAGAAGCCCGGCATTTCAGCAGTTTCGCCACCGATCAAGACGAGGTCGTTTTCGCGGCAGGCCTTGGCCATACCGGCAACGAGCTTGTCCATGACACCCGGTTCCAAGCGGCCCGTAGCCACGTAGTCGAGGAAGAACAGCGGACGTGCGCCCTGAACGAGGATATCGTCACAGCAGTGGTTCACGATGTCCTGGCCCGGCAGTTCGTGCGTGCCCATTTCGATATCGACCTTGAGCTTGGTGCCCACGCCATCGACGGAACTCACGAGGACAGGGTCCTTCATGCCGAGGTGGTTCAGCGTGAACAGGCCACCGAAGTTGCCCACGTCGCCGAGAACGCCCTGGTTGAAAGTGGTACGGACGGACTTCTTGACACCGACCATTGCCTCATCGGCACGTGCCAAGGAAACTCCTGCGTCTGCGTAATTCATCTTTTTTCCTTTGCCCTACGAGCGGGCAGCGATTTGGCCCTATTTACGGGCACTTTGTTTTTCATCAATATTTCTGAGCGCATCAAGGATGAGGCTTGTCGTATCCGTCATCTGGTTGATGTTTACTACATCGGGCATCACGTGCGTATCCAGCTTGAACAAGGTTTCGTCGCCCCACGAAAGCATCTTTTCGAGAGCGTCCGGGCCTGCAAGCTTGCCGCACTTGGCACAGCAAATTCGACCTTCCTGGAAGGCAATAAAGCCCGATTCTCCAGCACATTCGAAAATGACCGTCCCGGTGATATGGCTCTTTTCCATCGTCTGCGCAAAATCAATAAACGGAAGAACCTTCGCCGAAGCCAGAAGCGACAAACGTTCAAATTCATCGAACGCCTCGTTCTTTGCACGGAGGCGGTTCGCCATCACCTTGTAAAGGTAAACCACAACACTTGGATTCTTATCCAAGAACTTCACAAATTCCGCTTTCGGGATATGAAGCACCGTGCAATTGTCTTCAGCAGCAATAACCGTATTTGCAGTAGGCTCGTTACACAGGATAGACATCTCGCCAAAACAGGAGCCGCTTTCCAAAGTCGTCAGCATGCTGTAATGGCCATCCGGCAAAATCTGTCCACAAATAATGGCGCGACCGCTCTGCAATACGCAGAAGCTGTCGCCTTCGACTCCACCCTGGAGAATGATCTCGCCAGCATCGTATTCGCGGATCTGCGCATTCAAAAGCAGAAAGTCCGCATAATCTCTCGGAACCAGTTGCAAGAACGGTACACCAAGATCATACTGAGCAGCGATCCAATCTCCAATACCTGTGTGTGACATCATACGCTAAAAATTATAGATATTTCTGTACCATTTGTAAGTAGTGTCGATGGAATTTACCCCCGGAACCGTGCCTTTTATGCATTTCGTAAGATTCCACAGGAGTTCTGCCGGCCGCGTAATCGCCCCTTCGTAAAAATCGTTGCCTGTTCCGGGTCCCTTGCGACCGTCATTCTGGAAAACCTTCTTCTCCCTGAACGCCCTGATGTTTTTCACACGAGGTTCAAGCGCGAGGATTTCATCTGCCGTTGCAAACATCGACGGATTGACCCAAACATCGACGCTATCGGCAAGCGCATAGACTTCTTCGAACGAGAACGTGAGTTCACGGGATGTATCGGATGCCCACACATAGCAGCCCCCCGCATCGCGGACCAGGTTCGCCGTAAAGCTGTTGCCGCCGGACGCATGCCACACACCGCCGTAGGACATGCCGGCGAGAACGCGAGGACAATGTTTAGTAGACGGTAGGAAGTTAGAAGTAGGAAGTGGGCTATGGGCTATGGGGTCGCGACCTTCGGTCGCTTTGGGGTTTATGCTATCATTTGTGACAGAAGAGGCTATCAGTTTTTTCAGTGTTTCGTATTTATTCTTCTCTTGTTCGAAAATGGTATCGGCTTGAGCGCGGAGGCCGAACAGGATTCCGTACAACTTAATCCATTCCAGCTTTGCAAGCGGAGTATTCTCTTGCCACTCGGACGTAAGCATCAACGGCAAGTTCGTACGTGCAATTTGTTCATAGTTGTCATAGTCGCCGCCTGTCGTAAAGTCAAGCACCAAGTCTAGATTCAGCGCCATCAGCTTTTCCAAGGCGCCCGCATCATAACCGACACTGGCCACGGCCCCCTGTTTTGCACGTTCATACAGAACACTATCTACAATGTACTGTCCGTCCGAAACGCCGACAATGTTATCCCGGAGTCCAAGCCTGAGCATGTACCCCACCTGCGAAGTCGAGAGCGCCGCCACGCGCTTAAGCGGCACTCGCAGTACAACCGCCGCCTTCCAATCATCCGGGAATCCTCGACGGCGCAAATCCATCCCGAGAGAAGCCTCCGCAGAATCCATCATCACGTACTTGTGGACAAGCGTGTCTTTGCCGACCACGGAACGCACAACCGCGACATCCACCCCGCACAGCTTACCCATCGAGAAAAAATCGCTTTCGACCGGTTCGAACAGGACATCCTTATCGCACTTCGCCCCCGACGATTTCACCTGCAAATCTTTCGACGCATCACGGCATCCCGATATCGTCAAGGCGCCATAAAGAACCACAAGAGGTAAAAAAACAAACCTCAGCCCTCGGAACGGATGACTAAAAAGCCTTAATTCCTTGATTTTCAACAATCTATCGTAAAATTTCATGCACAAAACCCGAAGATAATGTATTTTATTGTTTGACTAAATATCTCTTTTTCTGAGATTCCTATTAGGAGAGAGCCTTTATGAAGACAAAAATAGCCTCTTTGTGCTTAGCTGCGGTGTTTAGCATTCTTGCATTTGCCACAAATTCATCCGCTGCCGACGACGGTTTCTACGACAAGGAACACATCCGCGGTTTCGTTTCTTTAGGCGGAGATTTCCGTGGCATGCTCCCTGGATTCCACGACTACATTAACGACGTTGCATTTGCCTACGGCTCGCTCAGATACAGATCGGACTCCACCATCTACCAACCGACCAAGGCCCCCAAATACAGCAAGTTCAACAAGTTCTATCCAGGACTCCAGTTCAATGTCGGTGCACAGTACAAGCAGTTCATGACCTGGATCAACTTTAACTTCATGTTGACGCAGATTTCTGAACGCCCGTCGTCTTCTATCACGGCCGTAGATACAAGCGGTAATGCGGTAAAATTCCCCCTCTACGATGCTCGCTGGTTCAGCTACGGCGCCGACTGGATGTTCGGCTGGAAGATTCTTGGCGAAGACGCGTTCTTCAACTTGATTCCGGCCGTAGGTATTGGCTTCAACATGATGAATATCCACTTTACATCCAACTACCTGCTTACGAGCCTCGATTCCAAGGAAGACGTCATCATGCGTGACCGCTATTACAGCACCATGTCTGCATCGTTCAATGCAGAACTTGAAGCCCGCCTTCAGTTTGAGCAGTTCTCCATCGGAATCTACGGCGGCTACCGCGCAGTGCGCTACAACGACATCAAAGTCGAAGGCACAAACCTCTATACAACATCATATGACACCGACAACGATGGCGACACCTGGTTTGTGGGTCTCCGCATCGGCTGGACATTCTTAAGTCCCTGGGAAAAGAAGCAACTGGACAAGATCTAGTCTAAACAAAAATTGCTAACCGAGCCTCGCCAACGCGGGGCTTTTTCTGTATCCGTTTTTCCCATAGCCAGTTTTCTCCTTATGCGCAACCGGTTCATCAAGCGAGGCCATGACCTTCTGCAAATACGTTTTCCAGATATTTGAATTTTCTGGTTGCGGATTATACGGCAACATGAACAAATTCTTTTCAGCGGCACGTTTGGGCGGATACATTTCGGCCACCTCTTCCATGGCGACATAATAACCGCTGAGTTCCCGAAGACCTGGATCCGTTTTCCAGTAAATTGGCGTATCCCCCTTCAAGTATTCAAAATTCCAGCCAAGAAGAAGCATTGGCACACCTTCCCTCTTGAGGCGTTCCGGCAACGTCGAATACTGCCCCTGCGTACTCAGCAGCACAAGGACATCGATCTTATGGTAATAAGCATAAAGGTAAGCGTCTTCAACAAGCTGCATATTCGGCCCCATTTTATCGACATCCTTAGCCGCATTGTAATGCACTTCGAACCCCGCTAGCGTAAGCTGCTTTTCAAGGCGGTCCTGCCCATCGCCAAACGAGGACTCCGCTTTGTCGAGATGCCTCACGTATGGATGGTAGTAATGCGCCTCGACCTCGACAGGGCAGCCCTCCCTGCCCAAAAGCTTCATGGCATAATCGCGCACCCAGCCCTTGAGCGCCCTGAAGTCCAGGCGGGAATGGTACTTGTGGTGCTTCAGGTAATATTCATTGACCTTCTTAAGCGTGTAGCCATCCAAAAAGAATCCAACGCGCAATACTGATAGCTTGCTCGGCATAAAACCTCCTGATATGTTAAAGAGCGTCTACTCTATTAACACGCTTTTTTGCCGAGTTTGGTCCCTATAATTTTGTAAAAAAATATAAACATATAATTAACGATAGTCAGAAGTTAAAAGCCCTCATTATCAATCCAAACAGAATCTGCTGTATTTAGTATAATTTGAATTCTCGCATCTGGATGTGGTTCAGAAAAAATAGATTTAATTTCTTCAGTGACTTCAAAAGTACACGTTTGCCAATTATTAAACCAATCCAATACTGGTTTTGAGAAGTGGAAGGAACAAATTCTGAGGCGAATACACCAGAATCTTATTTATAGAACTTAGATTTTCCGCCTTTACAAGAAGAGAATAGCTTTTCTTTGATTCAGTACCCACAATCTGATAATCATCAATATCATTCGATGTCATATAGGCTTTTACGGCGTCATTTGGCTTCAAAAGAGCAACCTTGTTTTCTAACGGATTAGAACAACAACCTTAGATACTTTCCAGAATCACTATCTTTATTTAAAAAGATTTCCGCTATAAAATAATTCTTATCTCCCATAGGGTAAACATTAATTGTAGAATTTAAGACATTACCATTTTCATCTATAACAGAAATGGGAACACTCGAACTTGAACTGGAAAAAGAGCCATAAATTTGCAGCCTGGATGTATGTGGTTCCACATAGATATTCGATGAATGAGAATTACTTACTACATTTTCACTAGCAATTTGTTCTTTTCCATAAGCATTTTAAATTTTTTCAGAGATGCATTATTCTTTTCTAATTTCAGCCAACCATCTGGTGAGTCAATCGAAATATACACCTCATCATCATGTGGATTTATCCCAGCATCTCCATACTCGTCATACAATCCATATATGTAATGCATCGATTCATGCAATAAATCACTAGCAGCTTCATAAGGCCTTTTACGACGATCATCTTTTTCAACTTCTATAAGATGATCATAATCAGAATAATTCAAAGCCCCCCCCATGATTAAACGCACCAACATTCGCATTGGGATGAATATCAAATTTTTTCCAATCAACAAATCGTTAAGTCGATGATTTCTTCTGTAGGAATCGGATTACTATTTTGATAAACCGCTCTAACAGTAGAATATGGAGATATACCCGCAAAAATTACGGAAAATAGGGATAGAGAGAAAAAAAGTTATTATTTTACAACCAAAAGAATTACATTTTTTGATTGATATTTTTTTGCAATATTTTCATTTTTTGTTTATATATATTTTTTATATGATAAAAATTTTATTACAGTCGATTTTAGCGCTATCCATTGTTTGTCTTGCACAGACAAGTTCCAGTTCGACACCCAAAAGTTCTTCAGCAGCAGATTCTCAAATAAGTTGTCCTAATATAGAAACCCGAGGAATGCAAACAACTAAAAATATACCTTATAGACCCGATAAAGATAGATGGATGTTGAATAAAATCAATATAGAGGGGATTATTGATTCCGTAGGTAAAGACACATTTTTCGTTGATGACAAATATGCAATCCGTCACTTAGACTCAACTTCTATTGTTGCAAAAATCATCAGGATAAAAAATGTAAAACCAATTGACTCTGACAATGCAATGAAATGGGCTTTTGATTCGAATGCAGTTTATGTTCCCTTAGATCTAAATCTCGTCAAAGGTGATTCTATTTTTATCACAAATTATTCTGTAACTTTTTTCCTCGAATGTTACACACACACTAATTTAAGAGGGCGATTCATAGGGGAATTTTTTGTCAATTCACGCCCAACTACAATAATCCCTTATAAACCACGAAAAGCAAAAGTTCCCGCCACAAAAAAACGCAATAGAAACGCTGCGGGTAAATTTCTAAAAGATACTCCATCAAAAATAATCAAGTACTAACATAAAATCACAATTCATTCTTGCTTTCCAGCAAACGCAATTACTCATCGCAATCATATTTGGGACAGCCATCCCCAGAAAACCAATTGTAAAACAACATTATCTGTTCAGGATTAATCAGCTGAGCACGAAGAATTCGCAAGAGAATTCGTTTTTCCATCATAGGATAAATTGCGATAATATAATACCCTACTCTTAAATCAGCTTGCGGTCGGTGAGGTCGTCAACGAGCGACCCGGGCATCCACTTCTTGAGCTTCTGGTAATCCGGGTCATCGAGCTTTTTGCGCTGTTCGGCGGACTTTGCTTCGTCTCCAGCGTCGTGGTAGATGCGGATGAGGTTCAGGACGGAGCACCAGTAGCGAATGGACTTGCCTGTGCGCTCGAGGTAATCGGCAGCGCTCTTCTCGTAAATGGAGGCGGCTTCATCGTAGCGCTTCAGCCTGTAAAGCATGTCGGCCTTGATCTGGAGCATTACCGGATGGTCCGGGGCCTTCTTGAGTCCGCGTTCAGCAAGCGAAAGCCCCGTCTTGTAGTCCTTGCGGTCGTAATGCATCCAGATGAGCGGCGTCAAGAAGAGCGGCCAGAACTTGGTCGAGCGCAATGAGCCGGAATCGAGAATCTTGAGGTAGGTCTCGCGATTGTCCGACTTGAACGGAAGCCAGCCGAAGCTGTTATCGACATAGTAGGCGTAAATCGCATAGAACGCTTTCGATTCATAATCCTTGGCATCTTCAAACTGGCTTGCGGCCGAGCGCGTCTGCATGGCACCCTTGACGGAGTGCCCCGTCTCCGTGAGTACATAGCCAATCTCAAAATTGCGGAGCGCATCCCAGAGGCCCTCGGCCTTGCAGGTTTCGAGATTCTTGGCGGCCACCTTGAGCGATGTGGTATCGCCCTTGTCGTCGTACATGCTCACGCGGATGATGTTCTGGAATACGCAGCCGACGCCATCGTTTTCAAGGCGAAGCTTGCGGGCCAGGTTGAATGCTTCAACGTAGTTGAGTTCCATCGTCTTCTGCGTCACCTTTTCGGCGAGTTCGTTCTGCGCCGGAGAAAGAGCAAAAGAAAGCTCGTCGGCAAACGAGATGCCGGCGACAAAAAAGATCAAGGCAAATAATCTAGATAGCATTAAAAGGTAATCTAGAAACTTTTGATACAGCGCACCACCTTCCACTTTGGAATATGGCAAAGCTTGTCTAATGATATAAAAAAATGTATAAATACAATAGATGTTAATAGGAAGTAAACATTTTATTAACAATCTATCAAGAAATTTCTAGTTAAGTGGTTGTCAGAAGAGAAGTTACAAAAATTCAGGCGCCACAACTACTTTTTTCGACGGAGGCCACCATGAAGATGTTCCATAAAACTCAAACTGCGGCTCTCTACTATTTGCTCCATACAGGATTCCAGTCCTTCAAGGAGCGGATCAAAGACGAGCTGACCTCCACTAGCGGCATCAACCTCGAAGACGTCATGGACGATTCGAACCTTTACGCTTATTACCAGCAAGGCGAATCGGCGGACTTCGTGGCGGCCTGCATCGCAGCGAACTGCTAATTTCTCTCTCTAATCCGGATTTACCGGTCTTCCTCATAAAAAGGACCCTGGGGCTTAGCCACAGGGTTCTTTTTTAAAGCTTATGCAAATCAAGACTTAACTGGATCCTTCGCATTCGCTCAGGATGACAAGTGTAAATCAAGACTTGACTGGGTCCTTCGGGCTTTGCCTTCAGGACGACGAGTGCGTTACTTCTTTTTCTTGGACTTGGCGGCTTCCTTCGCCTTGTCCTGGCGTTCGCAAGCCGTCACGACTTCGAACTTGCCCTTCTTCACGGTTATAATCTTCGTATTGGCGTTTGCACCACGGCGGAACTTGATGTCACCGTAAATGCCCTTGAAGTCCTTGGTCGCATTAATGTAATGCGTCATGTCGTCATCTTTGCCCGTGACAGCAGCAAGCGCAGTAAAGATGATGTTTGCAGCATCGTAGCTGAGACCGCTTACTTTATCTTCACCCGGTTCAACTCCCCAGCGCGCTGTAAAGTCCTTCACGAAGTTCGTGTAAGCAGTATTTCCTTTGTTCATATCGAGATCAGGAACACTGAAATAGGAGCCTTCGACAAGGCGCTTGCCCTGAATCAGAAGTTCACGGCCATACCAGCCAGAAGTTCCGAGGTACGTGCCGGAGACCTTGTTGAATGCGGCCTGGCTAACCATCGCGCCAGCATCTGCCGGATTTGTCGCCGGGATAAAGAGGCCCGGGATTTCGACGGTCGAGTCGGCGAGGTAGAGCTTACGGTCACGCGGATTCACGGTATTCAAGTCGCTCAGGCCCTTAGCAATGTTGCGACGGCGGTTTTCCTGATTGAAGCGGACATCGCGCATGAGGTTGAATTCCGTCTTGTAGTCCGGGCGGCCTTCTTCGTAATTGCGGAAGCCGACCACATCGCCGCCACGGCGTTCGACAGCCTTAGTAAAGCTTTCGGACATCGCCGTTCCAAAGTCACCAAGCGGGCTCATCACGCCAAACTCGCGAATGTCGAGACACTTGATGGCAAAGTCTGCGATGGTCTGGGCGAGGATGTCCATAGTGAGGTTCACCTGGAAGATGTTCGGGCCAAGCTTTGCGATGCCGGCATCCGTTGCAGTCGGGGTAAGCATCGGCACATGCTGGAAGTTCGCACCAAGCCATGCGGCGACAGATGTTGCCGGAGCACTCATGATAGGTCCGATAATGGCGATGATGCTGTCCTGGTTCACAGCGCGCTGCGTACGCATGAGGGCAATCGCCGCATCAGCATGCGTGTCCTGGAAAATGATGTTCACCTTGCCCTTGAGGTCCGCCTGTTCATAGGCGAGGAGGGAACCCTGCACAGCGGCGGCACCGAATTCAGCGAAGTCACCAGAAAGCGGGGCAAGCACGAGCACAGTCGGAAGACCTGCGCCAAGACCTTCAAGAGCGCTTATGCCTTTCTTGGCGGTCTTCTGCAAACTTTCGGAAGAAGTCGTCCTGAGGACCTTCTTGTACCAGTACCTAGCAGCGCGGTAGCGCTTGGCATTCTGGCATTCTCGACCGATCTGGAGCTGCATCCAGCCCATGACTTCACGATCGACAGGATACTTTTCAAGGAGAGACTGGAGCTGGTCAGCCGTGAGGAGAGATGCCGCCAGAGTCTGGATGACGACGTCTTTTGCGCGGGACCTTGCGGCCGGGTTGGTCGAATAAGAAAGTACGCGGAGCATCGCTTCGACGCCATCGAACACGGAACCCTTTTCAACATCGATAACAGCGCGGGCAAGTTCCATGCGTTCGCGGTAAGCGGACTTCACATGATATTCCAAGAAGCGGGAAGCGACATCGTAGGCATCGTCCTTCTTGTCTGCACGGAGATAGCACTCCGCAAGCATGACCGCAGCCTTTTCTCCTTCAATCTTGCGGAAAGAAGAGCTGTATATCTTTTGCAGCGGGGCAATCGCATCCGAGCAGCGGCCGCTCTTGACCACGGACTTTACCTTTTCGACATCGTCCTGTGCAAACGCCGCAGTAGAAATGACCGCAGCCAAAAATAGGGGAAACAAGCGATTCATATTTAAACCTCGCCGGTCTTACTGGAAGCTTTCGGCGGCCTCCTGGATGACAGAATGTTCTTTCTTGATTTGCTTTTGAAGAGATTCGGGGAGCTTAGACCAATCGACAACATCAACACGGAACGGAAGTCCGCTTTCGACAAAAGCCTTTTCCACCGAAGTCATGTCATCAAGGGAAATAGGGGAATCCGAGATGACAGCCAATTCCAAATCCGTATCCGGGGTCAAATCCACTCCCGTGACACGCGTACCGTACGCCCAGACTTCAAAGCCCTCAAAATGGAGGCCAAGTATTCTCTGTACGGTTTCCAACTGATCCGTTTCTAAGCAAAGAGTCATAGTTCCCTAAAATATAGTTAATGTATTTTGACACTGAATGACACTACAGCCTATCAGGTACAAAACGGAGGAACCAGACCTCTGTATCGCTACCGATTCGGACAGGAGGACCCCAGGAATCGACACCGCTGGAGACAAGCCACTTGACCTGATCCAGTTCACCAATACCGTAGGCGAGGCGCCAGAACCAGTCAATAAACACCGTACCCGGAAAGAACTGGCCATTATGCGTGTGCCCGGACATGGCAAAGTCAGGACGGCGGCCAGGGTGGTCCTCTTCGATACCGCGCGGCTGGTGGTCGAGGAGGAGCCAGGGGAGTTTAGCATCTCCGGCCACAGGACGCATTTCAAAAAGCGGCTTACGTTCGACATCGCGCATCTTGGCAACGCTGTGGTCTATACGGCCGGTAATACAGGCAAAAGGTGTGCAGACGGTGGAGTCTTCCAGCACGACGAAACCGTTGTTCTGCATCCACTTTTTAAAGTCGCTGCCCTCGCGTTCGAGGAACCCTTCGTGATTCCCGTCGATGGCAATGGCGGCCGTCTTGGCGGTTGCGGCAAGCTTTTGCACCAGGAAGTCGTATTCCCAGGCAGATAGCGTCGAATCCACAACATCCGAGAAGTCACCGCCAAATAGCACCAGGTCCGGATGGAGGCTATCGGATACATGCACGATGCGTTCCATCTTTTCGCGCTTGAAAAGCGGGTCGATGTGGAGGTCGCTAAAGAAGACCGCCGTAAATTCCTTTTCCGTCGGGACGGCAATCTTGAATTCGCGAACATGGAAATTGTCGTTTGCGCCTGTGCCTGCAATGCGGAAGATCACCGTCAGGAGTACAGATACAAAGAGCAAAAGTCTCGACACCGAAATTTCGATATGGCGGTCGAGCGGCTTTTTCACGATTGCGCGACGGATTCCGCGGACAATCCACCAGAGGATATAAAAGAAAAGCGCCTCGGCAAGCCAGACAGCAAAGAAGGACATGCCAAGCGATGCAAAATAACTTGTTCTAAACAAGAAGCAGACGGGGAGGAGGATCACCGAGATTCCGGCAATGACGCTTCCCTTGATTCCAGGTGCCACCATCCTGACGTTAAAGAACAGGAAGAATACACCGAAGATGAGTATGAAGAAAAAAATCATTTCAGTTTCGCTTTAATAAGTGAAAGAACATCGTTGTGGACTTCGTCGGGAGTGCGGTCAGCATCGACGACGCTCACGCAATCGCTATAATCGCGGCCTGCGGCGAGGTAGCCTTCGCGGACGCGTTCAAAGAATTCCGCCTTTTCGCTTTCGAGGCGGTCGGGGGCGCCACCGCGAGTCGCCATACGCTTGCGGCTTGATTCGACGGTCAAGTCGAGGACTACGGTGAGTTCCGGGAAGCAACCGCCGCACGTAAGCTCCGTAAGGCGCTGGACTTTATCAGCACCGAGCCCGCGGGCGTAACCCTGGTAGGCAAAAGTGCTCCACGCAAAACGGTCGGCAATAACGATGTTCCCTGCATCGAGCGCGGGTTTTATGATTTCGTGAATCACCTGGGCACGGGCGGCATTGTACAGCAAAAGTTCGGTATCGTCTGCCATGATGCCCTTGAAAGCAGGGTCGAGCAAGAGTTCACGAATGCGTTCGGAAATTTTCGCTCCACCGGGTTCGCGCAGCCTTACGACCTTGTGGCCTTCGGATTCCAACACGCGGACGAGCATGTCAATTTGCGTGGACTTTCCGGAACCGTCAATGCCTTCGAGGCTGAAAAAATTCTTCGCAGTTTTCATAAGAACAAATATGCAAAAATTTTTTGGGGACCACACGCTTTAAAAAGGGGATGCCCGCTCGGCGGCGGGCATGACAACATAAGCAAAAAACCTCGGCGGGAGAGCCGAGGATTTTTCAATTACGTTTTATGCGGGAGTGCTCGCGATTCTTGGAAGGATATGCCCCGACTGCCATCCCGGACTGGTTCCGGGACAGGGCATGACAATTCCGAATTACGAACTCTTAACTCCGAATTATTCGACGTCCTTGCCGTGGCACTTCTTGTACTTGAGGCCAGAACCGCACCAGCAGAGGTCATTGCGGCCGAGCTTTGCACCAGCCTGCTGCTGGGCGCGTTTCACAGCGGCAGCAAGGGCAGCGTTAGCGGCAGCGGAGCGGTTCGGGCGAGTGCCCGGGAGTGCGCTCTGCGGCATCGGCTGTGCATGCTGATCCTCGGAAAGGGCGTTCGTTTCAGAAGAAGCTGCCTGACCGGCGAGACCTGCAGCCTTTGCGCCTTCGGCACTCAGCTGTTCAGAAGAAGCTTCACTGGATCCTTCGCTTTGCTCAGGATGACTTTCTGCATTAGCATCGCCAGCGTTACCTGCGGTAGCGGCAGCTTCTTCAGCGGCCTTGCGTTCGGCATCGATCTGTTCCTGGCTCTTGAGCTGGAGCTGGTCCGGAGAAACAGTCACACCGTTCGGGAGCGTGATGCGGATGTTCAAAATGCGGAGAGCCGTGAGCGTTGCAATCTTTTCCATGCAGCTTTCGAACATCTTGAAGCCGTCATTTTTGTAGACCATCAGCGGATCCTTCTGGGCGTATCCGTGGAAGCGGATAGCATCCTTCAGCTGGTCCATAGCATACAAGTGTTCCTTCCATACCTGGTCAATCGTCATGAGGAGGAAGCGGCGTTCGATATTGCGGAAGTCAACATCCGGAATAATCTTCGTGAGCTTGTCATAACGCACCCTGCAAAGAGCGATGATTTCATCGAGCACCTGTTCCGGCGTCTTCGAAACAGCTTCATCAAGCGTGAGGCTGTATTCCATGCCGAGCGTACGCTGCAAGTCTTCGTGCAAGCCTTCGAGGTTCCACTGTTCCGCATAGCTCTTTGCCGGGATGTAGTTGGAAACCTTGATATCGCAAGCGTCTTCGATGCGGTTCATGATTTCGTCACGGATATCTTCACCGTTCAAGATGCGACGGCGGAGTCCGTAAATCACCTTGCGCTGTTCGTTCATCACGTTATCGTAGTCGAGCAAGTGCTTACGGATATCGAAGCTCTGGCTTTCGACGCGACGCTGTGCACCACGGATGGAACGGGAAACGATCGGGTGGGTAATCACTTCGTCTTCGCCCACGCCAAAACGGTTCATGAGGTTCTTGACGTTGTCGCCACCGAAGATACGCATCAGGTTATCGTCGAGGGAGAGGAAGTACTGGCTAGAACCCGGGTCACCCTGACGGCCAGAACGACCGCGCAACTGGTTGTCGATACGGCGAGATTCATGACGTTCCGTACCGAGCACATGCAAACCGCCGAGTTCAGTCACTCCCGGTCCAAGAGCAATGTCAGTACCACGACCAGCCATGTTCGTTGCAATCGTCACCTTGTCCTTGTGACCAGCGTACTGGATGATTTCAGCTTCGCGGCCATGGTTCTTGGCGTTCAAGACTTCGTGCGGGATGCCTTCCTTTTCGAGCATGCCGTGGAGGATTTCGGACTTTTCGATGGAAGCCGTACCCACGAGGAGCGGCTGGCCCTTCGCATGGCGTTCCTTGATTTCTGCAACAATGGCGCGCCACTTGGCATCTTCGGACTTATAAACGAGGTCCTGCAAGTCCTTACGGATGCACGGCTTGTTCGTCGGAATGACCCACGTGTTCATGTTGTAGATCTTGATGAATTCCGTTGCTTCGGTTTCAGCCGTACCGGTCATACCGGAGAGCTTCTTGTACATACGGAAGTAGTTCTGGAACGTAATCGTCGCAAGCGTCTGGTTTTCGCGACGGATCTGCACATTTTCCTTGGCTTCGATGGCCTGGTGGATACCGTTAGAATAGCGGCGGCCTTCCATCAAGCGGCCCGTATTTTCGTCAACGATGATGATTTCACCGTCACGGACGATGTAATCGACATCCTTTTCGAAGAGGTACCAAGCACGGAGAGCGTTATCGAGGAAGTGAACCCAGTCGGCATGTTCGCCATAGAGGTTCGTAATGTGCATCAAGTCCTGGATGTGGAGCACACCCTTTTCCGTAAACTGGATGTTCTTGTCCTTTTCATCGACAGAGAAGTCCTTGTTACGGACGAGCTGCTTTGCAATTTCGTTTGCCTTGGCGTACTTTTCGGTAGCGTCTTCAGCCGGACCACTGATGATAAGCGGCGTACGGGCTTCGTCAATCAAGATGGAGTCCACTTCGTCAACGATACAGAAGTTGAGTTCGCGCTGCACGAGCTGGTTCGGTTCAACTGCCATGTTGTCGCGGAGGTAGTCGAAACCGAATTCGTTGTTCGTGCCGTAAGTCACGTCGGAGTTGTAGCTTTCACGACGCTGTTCCGGATTGAGGCCAGCCACAATGAGACCGACCGTGAGTCCGAGGAACTTATAGACCATGCCCATCTGCTTGGCGTCACGGCCAGCGAGGTAATCGTTCACCGTCACCACATGCACACCGTGGCCAGAAAGACCGTTCAGGTAAACCGGGAGGGCGGCGGCAAGCGTCTTACCTTCACCGGTAGCCATTTCAGCGATGGCACCTTCGTGGAGCACGAGGCCACCGATCATCTGCACGTCGAAAGGCAACATGCGGAACGGCTTCACGGAATCCGGATAGAGTTCGCGAACCTTAGCGTAGAGAGCAGCCGGGAGGTAGACTTCCCATTCATTCTTTCCGCTTTCGAGTTCAGCCTTCGCCTTGTTCACAGCTTCCTGGAGTTCCGGGCCGAGACGGCTAAAGTCAAAGCCAAATTCCGGCTTGAAAATGTTGAAGATACCGAGACGACGGTCGCAAGCTTCACGGCAAACGGCAAAGGCGTCAACCTTGATATCGTCGAGGGTAGCTCCATTATTCAGTTTTTCACGGAATTCAGCGCTTTTTGCAGCAAGTTCTGCGTCATCAAGCAATGCGAGAGCCTTGCAGGCTTCGTGAATCTTTGCAATCACCGGGCGGAGTTGCTTCACCTTACGTTCATGAGGTGTACCAAAAATCTTATGGAGTACTGTATCTACAATGCTCATGGTTGTCCTTGATTAAAAATTAAACGTGGTAAAAGTTAGCAAAAGATGTGCCAAACATATTTTTGTTTCAAGTTGAAATAGCGGCTAAAAGCACGTTTTTATGGGGATTAGACGCTTTCCCATTTTACTTTACTCGCACCGCAACACCAATATATTATATTGGAGACATGAAAAAACTGGATTTTGCAAAAGGGATTTTTGTTCTCGCCGCGGGATTTTTCCTCGCTGCACCCGTGAACGCGCAAGTTAGCGATGCCGAGTTGGCAAAGCATCCGGAATTTACCTCCAGCAATTATTTGGCGTACCCGGAACCTGCAAATATTAGATATACCAAGGCACCTGCCGGATACAAGCCGTTCTATATCAGCCACTACGGACGCCACGGCAGCCGTTACCACCACGACTCCGACGAATATAAGTATCTCTACAAAACCCTTTCCAAGGCCGATTCCGCAGGCAAACTTACCGAAATCGGTAAGCAAGCGCTGGCGTATGCAAAAGTCCTCGCCACCGAAGCCGCCCCGCGCAAGGGAGACCTTACGCAAGTGGGCGTCAAGCAGCACGAAGGCATCGCCAACCGCATGCACAAGAATTTCGGAGAAATTTTCAAGGACTGGAATGTCGGCGGGAAAAAAGTCACGCCGCACGTCAAGGCTTACGCAAGTACCAGCGGACGCTGCATCGTGAGCATGGCCGCCTTTATCGGGGAACTCCGTTCGCTCAATCCGAAAATCAAGCCGGAACTTATTTCTGGCAAGAGCTACATGAAGTTCATCAGCGCCTTTGACTGGGGCAAGCTCGACTATTCTAAAGTCAAGACGTACACGGACGAAAGCGACAAGCTCTGGCAACAAGTGAACCCGCAACCATTCCTGAAAAAAATCTTCGCCGACAGTAGTTACGTTGCAAAGAATATCGAAGCAGACAAATTCTACAACCGCTTCTTCGAAATCGCGACATCGCTTCAGGGCATGGACAAGCCGCTACTCGACAAAATCGCCCAGGCCGCCCAAGTGCCCGCCGACAGTTTCGTAAACTTGTTCACAACCGAAGAAAAGATTATCCGCTGGAAAGCGCAAAACGCCTGGTGGTACAGCCTCGAAGGTACAAGCCCACTCATCAACCGCCCCGATGGCCTGAACTTCGCCAAGCCCACATTGCAGAACATCTTGGAAGAAGCCGACGAAGCAATTGCCGTTGATACCGCACACAGTCCAGCAGGTTCAAGTTCCATAACGCCGATTGCCGCCACGCTCCGCTTTGGCCACGACGCAACGCTCCTTCCGCTTGCAGCCCTCATGCAGTTGCCCATCGCAAATGCAAAAGTCTCGGACCTCTCCAAACTGCACGAACAGTGGAACGACTTTAAAATCATCCCGATGGCAGCAAACCTCCAGATGGTATTCTACAAGGCAAAAAATAAACCCGTCCTCGTGAAAATCCTGTACAACGAAATCGAACAGACATTGCCCGTGCCATGTGGCATAACAGACGAGAGACGAGAGACAAGAGACGAAAGAACTAATCTAAAAGTCTCACAAAATTGCCCCGCCGCCCCGTACTACCGCTGGGATGATATCCGTAATTTCTATAGCGCCCTCCTCAAGAATTAACCTATCATGAAAAAATCTATCGCTCTCATTTTCGCTCTTGCCGCAACATCGCTTTTCGCAGCGCCTAAAGCGACGTCAAACGCAGCAACCAAAGTCTCCAAAGCCGAGGCCGTGAAAAACCTTGTCGATCAAGGCGTACAGTTCCATGAGCAAGGCCAATACGACGAAGCCATCGCGAAGTACAAGGAAGCCGAAAAGAAGGACCCGAAAAACGCACTCGTCAAATACGAAATGGCATTCACCTACCATGCCAAGCGCGATCTGGACAAATCGCTCACTTACGCCAAGGCCGCCACAAAGCTGAAATCCGAAGGCATCGACGAAAATCTCTACAGCCTGCTCGGGACGATCTACGACGAGAAGGGAATGCCAGACTCCGCGCTTGCCGTCTATCGTGAAGGTTTTATCAAACAGCCAAACTCGTTCAACATCCCGTACAACGCAAGCATCACATACATGCGCATGAACAACGCAGACAGCGCCTACGCCTGGATCAAGCGGAGCATCAACAACTCGCGCATCCATGAAGGCAGCCACTATTACATGGGATTCCTGGCAAGCCAGCTCGGCAAGTGGCCACAATTCTACGCATACACCATGTACTCCACGTTCATCAGCAAGAAGGCCGAAATCATCCGCGACAACCTTTCGAGACTTTACGGCCGGACAAAATCCTTTGTTCTAACGAAAGACAACAAGGTCGAAATGAACACGCCGAACATCAAACAAAATGGAAGCGACTCAACCGTCAACAACGAATTTTTGCTCGCTATCCAAACGATGCTTCTTTCAGATTCTCTCGGCAAGCGCAAGCTCTACGACCCGGATTCAAACTCGACGCAGCAAATGGAATTTTTAGTCCACGTCCTTGAAAAAACAATCAAGCTTGTCGCCTTCACCGACGAAATCGAAGACCCGATCCAGAGATTTTATCAGGGGCTTATCCGCGAAAGTCTCGTGGAAGCATTTATCTATACCATCTGTGAACCCATTGACCGCCCGACATTTGCGCAGTGGCTCATCAAGAACCGCAATGAACAAGGGCGACTTTACCACTGGTTCAACAAAGAATGGCTGATGCTGTAAGGAGACATCATGCGATTTTACGTACCTACGGACATTTACGTTGAAAAGGAATGCGTGAAAAATCACGCGAAAGAACTGCTCGCCGTCGGAAAGCGCGCACTCGTCGTCACCGGGCACAGCTCCGCCAAAGTGAACGGTTCCCTGAACGACGTGACCGAAGTCCTGAACGCTGGGGGAGTCGCCTACAAGATTTTTGATGAAGTCGAAGAAAACCCGTCCACCGATACCGTGGGGATGGGCGCACAAATCGCACGAGAATTCGGCGCCGAATTCATCATCGGCATTGGGGGAGGTTCCGCTATCGATGCCGCAAAAGCCATGGCAATCCTCCTCGTGAATCCAAGCGTGAACGCCGATGAACTGCACAAAGCGCCGAGCCATCCGCTGAACCATGCGCCCGTTGTTGCCGTCCCGACCACTTGCGGAACAGGCTCCGAAGCGACCCCGGTCGCCATCATCACGAACCACAAAATCAACCTCAAGAAAAGCATCCCGCACCGGATTTTCCCAGTGCTTGCCCTCGTTGACGGAAAGTATCTCGCTTCTGCCAAAAAGCAGCTGATCGTGAATACCGCCGTCGATGCGCTTGCACACATGGTCGAAAGCATCTTGAACATTCACTCGAACATGCTCAACCGCATGTGTCCCGAATACGGCCTCAAGCTCTGGGGTGAGTGCAAAGAAGCGCTTATTACCTCGGTCGCCGCAAACAATGCCACCGCGAAATGTGTTGTCGCTGGAAATGCAGCACAAGATGCCGCGCAAAATGCCTCAGAAAATGCCGCGCCGATTGATGCGAGTTTGTACGAAAAACTGATGTACACCTCGACAATCGCAGGCATGTCCATCGCCATGACAAGCACCGCCGTACCACACGGCATGAGCTACGACCTCACGCTCAGCAAAGGCACACCGCACGGCCCCGCCGTCGGATACTTCCTTGCCACCTACGTCGAAGTCTGCCAGAAAAAAGTCCCGGCCGATGTCGAAAAGATCCTCTCGCTGTTGGGACTCAAAAACGTCGAAGAATTTGCAGCAATGCTCCGCAAGCTCATCGGCACATGCACCGTCTCCCGCGAATTGCGCGACAAGTTCGCCGCCGCCATGAAAGTGAACCACTCCAAGCTCGACCTTGTCCCTGGCGGCATCACCCCCGAAGAAGTCAAGTACATCTACGATAAATCACTAGTCGTTGAATAACGGTCTTTCATCTGTCATTCCCGCATCCGAGCGGGAATCTCCTTACACATCCCAAAATTTTTATATTACTATACCGTAAATCGATAAAAAACGGAGTCACAATGAAAAAAGCTTTAATCGCCGTCATCGTTGTCGTCGTCATCCTGCTCATCATCGTAGGGAAGGGCATCGGCACCTACAACAACATCATCGCCCTCGAAGAAGGCGTAAAGGCACAGTGGGCACAAGTCGAAAACACCTACCAGCGCCGCTTTGACCTCATCCCGAATCTCGTCAGCACCGTGCAAGGCGAAGCCAACTTCGAAAAGAGCACCCTCACCGAAGTCATGGAAATGCGCAGCCGCATGGGCGGAACCATCAAGCTCGACGAAAGCCTCATGAACGACGAAGCCGCCCTCAAGCGCTTCCAGGAAATGCAAGGCTCCCTCGGTGGCGCCCTCCAGCGCCTCATGGCCGTCTCCGAAAACTACCCGGATCTCAAGAGCAACAAGAGCTTCCAGGAACTTCGTGTGCAACTCGAAGGCGCCGAAAACCGCATCGCCGTCGAACGCAAGCGCTACAACGAAACCGTACAGGCATTCAACACCACCATTCGCCAGTTCCCGACAAACATCGTCGCAGGTTTCGCAGGCGCCTCCCCGAAAGCCCTCTTCTCCGCTGACGCCGGCGCAAGTGCCGCACCAAAAGTGCAGTTTGATGTGAAGTAAGAATGCAATAAATATCGCACCTTATTTCATGAACATAGTGCGATATAGCCTCACAAAATACAGCACAAATACTTTACAAATCGTAAACTTTTTCGCAGTATTTCACTAATAAGTATCCACTTTTTATGTGAAAATAATTCAACCTCAATAATGAAAAATGTAAATTACTGTTATTAAGATAAATAGACCACACCTGCATGGCTTGTTTATAATCATAAAAGAGTATATTTTATAAAAAGTAGTAAAATAGCTATATATTATGTATATCACATATAAAGAGATAAACAAATGAGTCTTGTAATTAAAGCACATGATTTTTTTGCTGTAAAAAAAGCAGAAATTATCCTTGACGGAATGACCATCATTTCTGGTATAAATGGATGTGGCAAAAGTACTTTAGCAAGATCAACATACGAACTCCTCTTTGCAGCAATAAAATATGATGATCTCGTTTCCAAGAATATTCAAAGAGTTCTTAGAGAAATGAAACAATCTTTACGTTCTGCAATAACCCATCTATCAGGATTTATAAAACGTTCTGATGCAATAAAATTACAGCAAATGGCATATCGCAATTATCGAGATGATAATGATGAAAAATATTGCGATTTTATCGACACTTTAATAAATATCTGTACTGAAATTTCACCACCTATACTTTCATCTAAAAGAAAATACTATGATTCCTTTTGTAGCATTTTAAGTAATATTATTGAAAAAAAATATGATATAAATGCTAAAGCTGAAGATTTACTAGAAGAATTCAAAAATAAGTATCTTAAAATAATCAGCAGTGCAGATATTTATAAATCCGAACGAAAGACAAATATTTTTCAACATCAATGGACTGAATTATTCGGACAAAAATTAAATCCTTCTTTATTCAATGTTTTTGAGAATAATATTCCTATTGTTGATTCAGATCGAAATATTGTCTTATTGCCAGACTCTGTAAAAAGAGTATTTTACATTGATACTCCAATGAGCTTGATGAATAGTAGTTTTTTCATTTTTGATGAAACAAGAAAACATTGGGAAGATTTAAACCAAGTTATTTGGCAATCAAAAAAACTGGGTGAACCATTTGATTTCAAACCAACAGAAGCAGGAGGGCTTTTAAGTGGAAACTTCGATTGGAATGAAGACAAATCTACTCTATTATATCAAGCATCTAACGAAAGTCCTGCCTTCGATGTATTAAAGCAAGGTGCAACAGGATTAAAAACATTTGTCATAATGCAATCCCTTTATAGAGAAGGTTTAATTAATAAAAACACTTTACTGATTTTAGATGAACCTGAAGCTCATCTACATCCACAATGGATAGTTCATTATGCCAAATTCTTAATTATGCTTAGAAAAGAGACACGTTGTTCCTTTCTTATTTCAAGCCATAGTACTGATATGATTAGTGCCCTCAAATTTATTGCAGAAAAGGAATTGGATAAAAAAGCACGATTCTATTTAGCCGACATAGAAGACGAAAAGAAACTTTTATACAACTTTAAAGGATTGGATGATGATATTGAACCCATTTTTGAAAAATTCAATAAATCATTCAAAATAATGGACAAATATTCAGATATAGAAGAAAATATAGAGTCCACGATTTCATAATGGCAAATGGAGAAAAATAGTGCTTTACAATTTAGACAAAACAAAATTATTTGCCAATCAATGCAATACCAATACTGTTGACTTTCCCAATTTAATCATTAATGAAGGAGGCGGAACCGATTTAAGGAACTGTCCAAATCTTATTATAATTGATCATAATGGAACCAAATGCAGAACCGAATGTATTTCAGGTGATGCCTACGCAAGTAACCACAAAGCTGCAGGTCAAACTCAAAAATCAGGGGATGCACTTTTTGCAATAGATAAAGGAAAAGATTATCAAGTTGTCCTTACAGAAATGAAATTCAAATGCACTACAAAAGGTAGTTGCGAATCATTAGCTTCGGATATTATAAAAAAAACAACTTCTACCAAACTATTATTTTGTGGTATATGTTTTTACAATGAAATATATATACTCGTGAATAGTAAGGAACAGCGCTTATTGAATACCCTGCAAAGACAACTTATTGCAAAAAAAATCTATAAAGTTATAACATTATCTAATCTAGAAGATAAATTCTTTAAACCCTAAATTTTTCACAAAAAACTCCTAATATTACAAATAAAGTACTTTATATATAAAATTTACTCATCATATACAAGAAAAATTTTATCATAAAGCATCAAGTACATTATAAACCATACAACAACTTTAACAAAGCCACATCTTTCGCCTTATTTTGCGGTTTAAAACTTTCTATAACCCTATTTTCCACTTCAGGAGACCAATAAATTTTTAAGTTCTTTCTAGCACGTGTAATTGCTGTATAGAAAATATTATGTGTTATCTTTTCATCAACTTCATTTGATATAACAATTTTTACAGAATCATATTCCAAGCCTTGCGCTTTATGGATTGATATCGCATAAGCAACCTGGAACGGAACCATATCTTCTAAGCGCTCATTGTCATTATCTGTACTACGATATTTCGACACTCTAATTCTTATAGTTGATGTTGTTGCTTCTGGTGTCGAGAGCAATTCAAAATCATACCCCCTTGCACTAATTTGGTCTATTGCAATTTCAAGAGCTATATCAAACAAATAGTTTTCTTTATTTTCCCACAATTTTAATATTCGACCTTTCATATTATTGTATATGAGTGGTGCAAATCGATTAGACTCGTTAAAAAGAACAGGATCCCCAACCTTATAAGTATTAACCCCTATTCTAATAGTTGCATTTCTATTTTGTCCTTGTAGAAAGGCATTAATGTTATTTATGCCGTATAATCCATCATAGTTAAGGCAAAGTACTATTTCATCTTCGTGATTGTATTGAAAGTCAAAATCTTCTAATTTTTTCGACATATCGTTTTTATCCAGAACTTCTTGGATAGAATCTTCATAATTACGAACTCGGCTCCACAGCAACTTTAATTCATCATTTGAGCTACGGTAAGTATTCGTTAATTCATAAATACACGATGTAGGCAAAAATTTTTCCGCTATCGCAAACCAATTCCCAAAACGAATGGACTCTATTTGATGAACATCTCCAACAAGAACAAGTAACTCCGTAGTAGATTTATTCAATATTTGAACCATTTGCTCGTTGCTAACGGTACTGCATTCATCTATAACTATTAAATCCCATTGACAACAAACCTGTTTGTTTTTTAAATACGACTCAATGGTCATATACACAGCATTGTTGTTTTGAGTTTTTCTTTTCAAGTTTTCTATTGCAGGATGTGTTACAGCCAGATATAACTTTATGGCATTTAAATAGTATTTTGAAATATGTCCAATTAAAGTTGATTTTCCTGTACCTGCAGCACCATAAATAAATGCAACTTTAGATGAAATAAATAGTTTCTTTAGAAGTTCAATCTTTTGCTCATCATCAATAGAATTAAGGGGATCATCCAGCCAGTGCCGAATTGCAGTTTGATACCCAATCACACCAGATTGTGCAAAAACCGACAACTTACGTAGAATTTCGGCGCAATAATCTGCATACTCCTTGATATAATAATTTCCTTTTATTTCCTTGATTTTTCGATTTTCATGTTTGTAATAAAGAGCTCCATTAAAAGCCCTTACTAAAGCATCAATATTATCGAATTTTTTCAAATCATCTTTCTTTGTAAATAGATTACCCTTTATTTCTGTTTCTACTTGAATACTCTTTACTAAGAACTCGTAATCTCGATTTTCTTGTGGTATGCAATCTAAGAGTTCGTAAATTCTCGGATTATGATTTCGTAATGCAGTACAGAATGGTTTTTCTTCAAAAGGAATGCATCCATTATCTAGAAATAAATTACATAGTCGATTATTTTGAGCGCCCCATTGTCGCTTTATAATATCATTTCTCATTTTGTAAAGAAGATATCTCAAGATATTGCTTCCCGCCAATACATTGCAAATGATACTACGACTTCTATCCAAAATATCAAATATGAAAGAATCTTGAGCTTTTGTGATAACACCTTGCTTTATATGGTTGTAAAAGTCATGTGAAGAGGTTACAAATTCACATAAATTGAGATGGTATCTCGTGAGAAAACTCATCAGCATCTTATATTCAGGATCATCGCTTCTAATCTCAATATTTGATCCAAAAATATTCATATAATTTGAAATTTCACAAGGGCGAATTGAAACACTCCAAGCATCGATTATATTTATTTTTATGGTATTCCCCATTACATTTATATATTCTTCTCTTTGAGAAAACTTCACAGAGTAATTGGGTAAAATATCATATTTTGTAAAAGCAATAACTCGATCAAATTTGCTTATATTGCTAAAAGCCATTGTAAATGTTACTTCGTAATAAATTTCCGAACCAACAAAAAATGGTTTTATTTTTTGGATGTAATATCTATTCTCATCTGATACTTTTGGTTCAATACCAGGCTTTGTTTCTTCAATTTTTTGAGCCACGGCTTGATAATAAACATCTAAATCTTTATCTGTATTTATCGGAAAATCGGATATATTTCTTAAAATATCCAGATTACATTGTTCTTTTACAAATTTCTTTACTATCAAAAGATACTTGTAATATTTAATCATTAATCTTTCAGAACCATTTTCATCTATCGTATAATGAGATGCAGATTTTTGCAGTAGTTCATGAAACTTATATAAAGGGCGACAATTTCCACGAGTAGCTAAATTATTCAACGCTCGAGTTTTCTGTTCATAAGAATTTGGATTAATGAATTCACCGACAAGACAAACCTTCATTGCAATATATTCAATGAGATTTCTCAATTGAGCCAATATATTTTGACTTAGCAAGCCTCGTTCTGTTTCGTCAAAATGCGATATGTTTTTGCATATTACGGAGTCACAATCTAAAATCGACTTGTCAATAGATATCATAAAAATAATTACTCCTATAATATTTTTAATTTATACTTAAATATCAGCAACAGATATCAAAGTATGTTTTTTGTAAAGTTCAATTAAATCTTTACGCAATTTTTTGCAATTTTCACTGGATCCTTCACGACGCGGCCGTTCAGAATGACGGGGAGAGTAGGCGGGTGCACTCTCGACGCATTTTCCATCCGAGTTAATCCTCACTTTCATCCGGCATTCCGTGCAAAAGATCTTTAGAAATAACTCTAGACCTTGACTAGATCCTTTCCCTTACGGCTCAGGATGACAATGCAAAATGAATTTCACAAGATGGGGCTAAAGCCCCTAACCCTCGGCTCGGTTCAAAGAATATACAAACGCATTCGAAATTGTATGGATGGGGCTATGCCCCACCCTTTAGGTTCGGTCATGTCCATATAAATATGGCCGCGACTCTCGACGCAATTTCCAATTGACTTTAAGCGCTCTTTCGATTAACATCCCGCGAGCAGTCCATTCTACATTCTGCGACCATTCCCTCAAAACATTACTCTTTTTCGCGGAGCATGTCGGCGGCGCGTTGAATATCGCGTTCACGGATTGCTTCATCGACACGCTTGCGGAATAGCGTCTCGGTGTGGTACTGGAAAAGTTCGCGTTCTTGAGCAATGTAGAACGTGAGGAATTTGATGTACAGACCGATGCTTGTCACAAAGAACAAATTCTGAATGACATTCAAAGCTGTCATATCGGAATTCTTGAACATAAGTACCACGACTGCAAGCGTCGCGAAAAACCATGCCACCAAGAGCTTCTTCGGAAAACGACCTTTCAGGATGCCGCGTTCTTCCATGCATTTTTCCTGGCACCCGACCATGTCGTTGAAAATCCAAAAGTGCAGAACAAATCCAATAATCGGAATCAAGGTGAGTACGATGGCACCGATAGGCGAGAAATCAGGTTTCGTCAAAATACGCAAGTTCGCAATCGCGCGGTGAAGCCACGAGAAATAATAAACCAGGAACATCACCGAAGAAATTAAAAGGCCAAACCCGCAAACAAAACCATAAGCGATATAGGCAACAGCAAGACCGACCGATTCTTGCCGCATACTTTTCATGGATTCCCCAAATGTGTTATTTGCAAAAAACAAAAAAATGAAAAGTACAAAAAGGACCTTCAACCAAAAAAGTGTTCTTTCGCCACGTTTTGTATTATCCTGCATAGAACCTCCACAGTGAAATATAATATTTGTACATCGAGCAAATGGTTCTTATAGAAAAAAATTGGTACCTTTCCACAAAAAACGTTGTTGATACACAGTTATTAAATAAATCATTCTATCAATATTTTAATTCCAAATTTTACATATTATCCACAAAAATCAGTAACGTTTCACGTGAAACACTACAAATGTGATAAAACTTGTTCATTAACTATCAACATTAAAAATGATTTATTGGATTATTTTTTGAATTTATTTTTTGAAGTTGATAAATCAAGCTCATTTTATCAACTATATAATATATGTTGTTTTAAAATTTAGAGCAACAACGCATGTCCAGGGAAACCTTTTTTCGAATTTTACGACAAAAAAAATGCTGAGTTCACGGGGAACTCAGCGGAAAAAAGGAAACGCCCAAAGATGGGCAACCCAAAGAGCCGTTTAGAACGTCACGGTGCGCGGAGGTTCAGTAAAACTGCAGAACGTAGCGGTTGCATCCTTGAAGTAGAGGACTTCGGTGTTTTCGTCATCCGGGGAATACATGCGCTTGAGTTCGGGGTAGGCTTCGAGCATATGGACCTTGGGTTCACGGCGGTCATCGCGGACGAGTGTTCCGCTCAAACGGAGCCACTTATTGCCAGCCTTGTTCATAGCGCAAAGCTGGACCTTGCCATTTTTCTGGATCTGCTTCGAGACATTCTTGGACTTGCCCGTCTGAATGTAGAGCTTGCCTTCGAAAATTTCAATGGTCCCGAAGGGGCGTACTTTCGGTTCGTCGCCATCAACCGTTGCGAGGAAATAGGCGCCGCATTCCTTGATAAAGTTTTTGACTTCTTCCATTATATACTCTTTAATGAAATTACAGTAGATAATATATAAAAAGAATAGGGTATTAAAGTGAGAATAATTTAATTTGCCGATGAAGCGTCCTTTTTACCGTACTTTCGTCACCTCAAGCTTGTAGATTTTTTCCATCTCCGCGCTGAAGCAGCAGAAGATGACCTTCTTGACATTCCGTGCGGGATATTCGCGGACCGTTTTCACGGCAATTTCGGTCGCCTCTTTCCAGGGATAGCCATAAACGCCGGTAGAGATAGCGGGGAAGGCGACAATCTCGCAGCCGTTTTCTTCGGCAAGAGCGAGGCAGTTTTTATAGCACGATTCCAAAAGTTTGGGTTCGCCATGCTGGCCGTCGCGATAAATCGGACCCGGGGTATGAATTACGAACTTCGCCGGGAGCCTGAACCCGGGAGTGATTTTAGCCTGACCCGTCTCACAACCGTTCAGGGGAATGCATGCTTGTAAAAGTTCCGGACCTGCCGCTCGATGAATCGCCCCATCGACACCGCCGCCACCCAGCAGCGAACAGTTTGCCGCATTCACGATGGCATCGACTTTAAGCTTGGTAATATCACCCTGGATAATTTCAATATCGATCATGAGGACCTCCTATATTTACCATTAAATATAATTCACTATATAATAATGGTAAATAGGTCGCTTTTATGTATATTAATAAAGATTAAGAAACCCACTAATGTTCCACGTGAAACCAATTGAGCTACAAAGGAGGTTTTATGAAGATTGAACATATAGCTATTTGGGTTAGGGATATCGATAAGGTTTGTGAGTTTTACCGAAAATACTTCGGTGGGGTAGTCCAACCTCTTTATCACAATCCCACAAAACAGTTTACCAGCAGATTTATTACCTTCGACGATGGTGGCCGCCTGGAAGTCATGCATCGCCCTGATATAGATGTTGAACGAAATGTTGGGACTGTCGAGATGTTTCACGTGGAACATCTCGGATTTACCCATCTTTCCTTTTCCGTCGGTTCAAAAGAAGAGGTGGACCGTCTGACCCAGCAAATGTCTTCCGAAGGAATTACTGTTGTAGGTCAACCAAGAACTACCGGTGACGGGTATTATGAAAGTGTAGTCCTCGACCCCGAAGGAAACAGAATAGAGATTACAGTCTAAATCATCCTTGAGAGAGAATAGCATTGCTATATTTTCTAATATGAAAAAGACCCTACTTATATTTGCCCTCACTGCATTAAACGCATATGCTCTCAATTGCGTCGAAACGGAATTTGAAATCCGTAAGAACGAGTACGATGAACACAAATACGATAACTACATAAACCACAACGGATATTCAATAGGCGAAACCGATTACGTTTTCACAGGTTTCAATATACTAGATAAAGACACCCATAAAGAAATTTTTTATTATACTGGAAACCATTTAGACAGTTCATACTATTCTTTTTCAAATTCTGACTATACACAAAATATATGCTCAGCAACACAATGTCCAGAAAATAAAGTATGCCCACCAAGTAATTGCACTAGCACTTATACATCATCCCACTTCGGCTACAAATTTAAAGCTGAAACCAAAGAAGAACTTACATCCATTTTAAATGAATACCACGCCATAATTAAATATGGGAACTCCACTAAATCTACTGGTGAAAATCCTAAAATAATTACCCGCCAATATTATGAATGTGATAAAGAAGTTTATTGTTCAGAAACAACATCAGTGGACATCTACCATATGAACCAGTTAGTGGAAAGAATTACATACAGTCCCATCGACGGTTCAAATAAAATTAAAGTTGTAAAGGAAAAATACGACAGCAACGGGGAGCTTATTTCCAAAATTCCTACCGAAGAATTATTCGAAAAAACAATCGAAAGTATTTCCGTGTATTATTCCAAAGACTCCGTTCACATGGAAAAAGAAAGTATTTCTTATAGCTATTTCAATGAAGAAGAAAATAAATACACTGAAAACACAACTCGAACAATGTACCTGAAAAACGATTCTCTTTATATATACGATGGTCGAAGCCAATATTTAGATGAAGCTATTTGCGTTCAAGATAAAGATTCAGAAAATCGTTGCCATTGCGGAGAAAAAGAGAATTTTTGGGAGACTTTTAAAATTGAAATGCACAACGATACACTTGTCAGAATTGATCAAGAAAACAAGTTTACAGACTCCTACTTCTATCTCCCTGTGAAAAAAGATTCCACCACATCCATTATTCCCAAGAAAATCTACCCGATTGCGCACTGGCGAAAATTCAAACAATTTGACCTTCTCGGTCGCCCTATTCCCGCCAACGATAAATACATTATAAAGATTAATCGATAATACCAAAAGTCTCCTCTAAAGGGGACTTTTTTACGTTTCACGTGAAACAGTCTATAGCGAGTGTTGCGACGGGGTGCTTGCACACCGGCATGACCGAGCATGAGACTGTAGGACTATAACGAAGTTATAGTCTCAACATTTTTAAACTGAAATATTCAAATCATGTTTTCCAAAGTACTTATCATAATCCTCATCTTCATATCTTTTGTCTCTGCAAAGATATCTGCACTGGAAGATTCAGTGCAGGATTCCACTTTTTCTATAGACCTAAGTAACATCTATGAAAACAAATACAATCCTTTCCAGGTAATATTCCTAGGGGGGATAGGATATACATCTACTAAAAGATTTGAAGTGGATATATTTTGCATGAGCGCTCAAGACATGGGGAGCAAACTTTTCGGCATCGACCGACTACTTGCTGACTATACATTTTTAAGATTTGACCGCAGGCTAGAAAAGACCGAAGGTGACAAGAAAATCGATGACTTATCAATCGGAAGTGCAGTATCGTTTATAGGATTTGGTTTTCTCGGAATGGCAGCTCCAAAAGAAAGTACCTTACGGAAAATAGCACTTGGAGGAATGTGGTTTGCATCCGGAACAACAAAGTACATATTGTATGGAAATAATCTTTCCGGAGTTGCACTGGCCGAAAGTCATGCCATAGAATGGTTCCTTAGATCTGAAGGAAAAGACAACAAATATCATTATTCCGTTAAAGAGTTCGGATTCGTCGAAGAAGTAGGAATACAATTTGGGATTTTCTTAGCTCAGGTAACGGCAGGTGTTTCTTTTGAAATCACCAATAAGCAACACAACATTGGATGGTTCTTGAAAATGGTTACACTTCCGTTCTTCATAGAAAACTTTTCGCGACAAGAACAAAAATAAAACCCTTTAACATTTTCTCAACATTTATCAAAATGTTATCAACATATATTTTATGAATTTTATAGGGCAGGGGAGACAACTGTTTGTTTTCCAAAAAAGTTATGCTAAATTTCAATTCGGAACTTGATAATCACAATTGTTCCACGTGAAACAATTGCAAACCGAGGAAGCGGCGGGAAACCTGTTTACCGACATTTCCGAGGTGCAGCAAGTTGGCTCCGAAGGAGCAAACATGCGATAGCGAGTGTCGCGACGGGGTGCTTGCACACCGGCATGACCGAGCATGAGAATGTAGGACACGCAGTGTCCAAACATTGACGATACTAAAAAAGAGAAAACTTGAGTTACAGAACTAACAAAGCGCAGCAAAATCTTTTGAACCAGTTCCTTTCGGAACATGGTGTACAGCTGTCCGAAGAGACTCTCGACAAGCTTTACCAGTTTGCAGACTTGGTGGTGGACACCAAGGAATATGGCAACTTGATTTCAGCAAAGGATTCTGAAAAGTTTTTGAGCAGGCACATCGCCGACTCTCTTGTTCCCTTCGTGTTTATGGGGAAGTCACTGGATCCTTCGACTTCGCCTAACGGCTCCGCTCAGGATGACAAACTCCGTTGGGCCGATATGGGCGCTGGTGCGGGTTGCCCGGTTTTCCCGCTCGCGATTGCCATGCCGAATGTGCAGTTCTATGCTGTCGAACCGCGCCACATGCGCGTGAACTTTATGCAGATGGTCAAGGAAAAGCTCCACCTGGACAACTTGACCGTCGTCGGCAAGCGCTTTGAAACTTCCGGTCTCACTGACCTTGACTTTATCAGCTGCCGTGCCCTCTCGACTTTCGAAAACGACTGGGAACGCGCCCAGGCAGGTCTCAAGCGTGGCGGAACTTTTGTCACGCTGAAGAGCTTCAACAATATTGCCCATTTGGAAAACGATCCGAAAGTGCATATCCAGAAGTATGAACTTCCAGAAGAAGAACAGGTGTACGCTCTAGTCACCCGAGGTAATAATGAGTAAAATTATCGCCATATGCAACCAAAAAGGTGGCGTCGGTAAAACTACAACGGCCGTGAACTTGGCCGCGAGTTTTGCAGCCCTTGAAAAGAAGACACTTCTTTTAGACATGGACCCGCAGGGTAATGCCTCTCAAGGTCTCGGTTTCATGGAATCCCAGGATATGGATATCCACGAAATTCTGGACATGGCTGGTAATCCGGACAATCTCACGCTCGAAAACATCAAGCCCGCCATCTTGGACACGTCGCTTGAATACCTCAAGGTCATCACTTCTGGACCTGACCTCGCTGTCATGGAAATTGAACTTGTCAACGCCATGAGCCGCGAACGCAGACTCGAACGCGTGATGAACGTTCTCAAGCAGGAGTTCGATTTCATCATCATCGACGCTCCTCCGAGCCTGAACTTACTCACAATTAATACACTGACGGCCGCAACGAGTGTGCTCATTCCGGTGCAGTGTGAATATTATGCATTGCAGGGTATGACCGAACTTTTCAAGACCATCCGTGAAGTCCAGAAAAATCTGAACTCCAACTTGAAAATCGAAGGCGCCCTCCTCACGATGTACGATTCCCGTCTGAGCCTTTCGAAGCAGGTTGCTGAAGAAGTTCGCGAAAACTTGAGCGACACCGTTTTCCAGACGATGATTCCGCGCAACGTGAAACTCTCCGAAGCTCCGTCTCACGGAAAGCCGGTCATTCTTTACGATGTGCAGAGCACAGGTTCGCAGTCGTACATGAAGCTCGCCGAGGAAATATTGAATAAGGAAAAGTGACGAAGTCATCCTGACCCTAGAACGAAGTGATAGGGGAAGGATCCAGGCAACAACTTCACTGGATTCTTCGACTTCGCCTAACGGCTTCGCTCAGAATGACACTTGCATAAACTTTTAACTAATAACCATTGACTACTAACTATTGACTAGTAACTAATAACTAGGAACTAAAAAATGGGTAAACAAGCACTTGGTCGCGGTCTCTCTGCAATTTTTAAGGCACACGATGTTCTCGGCAACTCTGTCGATAACGCTATCAACAATTCCGCAGCTCCAGAAAATGCTGCGACGGACAATCAGAAAATTGTCGAAATCAACATCGACTTGATCGACCCGAACCCGTTCCAGCCGCGTAAGTTCTTCGACGACGATGAACTTGTCGAACTTGCTGAAACCATCGAAAAGCACGGACTTATCCAGCCGATCGCTGTCCGCAAGGTGGGCGACCGTTACCAGATCATCAGCGGTGAACGCCGTACCCGTGCATCAAAGCTTGCCAACTGCCAGACCATCAAGGCCCAGATTTACGAAAATCTCGACGACAAGACCATGAGCGAATGGGCTTTGATCGAGAACATTCAGCGTGTGGACCTGAACCCGATCGAAGTGGCGCAGTCTTACCAGCAGTTGATCGACAACCATAACTATACACACGACGACTTGGCCAAGACGGTCGGCAAGTCCCGTTCCGCCATCACGAACGCACTTCGTCTCTTGAAGCTCCCGAACCAGGTTCAGGCCTGGATCCAGGAAGGCAAACTTGCAGGCGGTGCCGCCCGTGCTCTTTGCAGTGAAAAAATTGCAGACCCGGAAGCTCTTGCAAAGCGTGTCATCGAAGAAGGTTTGAACGTCCGCCAGATCGAAGCGATCGCCCGCGGCGAAGATCCGTTTGCTCAGACGAGAGACGAGAGCGGAGAAACGAGAGAAGCTGAACCTGAAAATGTCGCAGCCGCTCCCGAAGAAGATGAAATGCCGGAAGTCCATGGCAGTGAACCGAGACCGAAGATAGAACTCAGCGCCGATCTCAAGAACTTCGAAAACAGGCTCGAAACGTTCTTTGGCACAAAGGTCGCACTCAACCCGAGCGCCAAGGACCAAACCAAGGGCACCATCGTCATCAACTACTATTCCATGGACGACCTGACAAGAATCCAGGAAATCATGGAAAACCGCTAACGGTAAAATTGTGAGTCGTAAGTTCTACACTATCCAGATTATTCCGGAAAACACGACCGGTTCAAAAAAGTACCGCATATCGAGCAAGCAATTTTACTTGTTCCATATCGGTCTTGTCCTGGTCGCTATCATCCTCATTTTGTTCATTGTCCACATTGCAAGGATCAACAAGACCCTCATCAGCTACGAAAAGATGCGTGTATACAATGCGCAGCTCGTAAAGCAGAACGCAAACTACGAAGAACTCTTCTCGAGACTTGATTCACTGTGGATCATGGAAAACCGAATCCAGAATATTTTTGAAACGTTCCTCGAAAACGACTCCAACAAGATCAACAGCATCATCGAGCGCAACCGCTTTGCGCATGTCCCCTCTAGCAAGAACAGTATCGATTTCGAAGGTATCCACAACTGGCTCACGACCGACGAAAAAATCCGCCTGGAAAGAATCCCGAACGTGATCCCGGCTGTGGGCATCATCAGCAAGAAGTTCTCTTACGAAAACAAGCACCTGGGAATCGACATCTCGGCTCGCAAGGGAAACCCGGTATTTGCATCGGGTAGCGGCAAGGTAACATTCGCGGGCAACAGTGGCGATCTTGGAAACACCGTAGTCATTGACCATCAGAACGGATACAAATCCAGCTATTCACATCTCAAAAGCCTAAGGACCCGAAAAGGATCCAATATCACAAAAGGCGACGTGATTGGATATGTCGGCGACACCGGCAACACGAGTGGTCCGCACTTACACTATTCTATTACCAAGAACAATATACCTCAGGATCCAGAAACCATATTTACATACTAGGGGAAAATCATGGCGAGCAAAAACGAACAGGAATTCACCCAAATCGGAAGAAGCGTTCAAGTTAACGGAAGCATTACTGGGAAAACGGATTTGCGAATCGCCGGAAAAGTTTATGGCAATGTCTCCATAGATGGAGAACTGATTCTGGAAAAATTTGCCCTCATAGAAGGCGACGTCAAATGTGGCGCCGCTATTCTTGCAGGTTCCATAAAAGGCGATGTGGATTGCAAGAGAAAACTAGTTCTTCAGGACAACGCGAAAATCATCGGGAACGTAAAGGCAGAACAGCTTATCATTAACGAAGGAGCCATCTTCCAGGGTTCCTGTGAAATGTCCACCACTACTATTAAATAATACTAGATATATTTATATATAGGAATTGATAATTAATATAGTGAATAGTGGATAGAATTTTTACTGTTCGAACGTAACTCTATGATAATCAATGAGATACGAAAATAAGCCAAATGTGGATTAATGTTGAAAATTTAAAATCTATTCACTTTCTTCAATGTTGATAGGTGTTGAACCCAAGTTTTCAATGTCAATTCACGAAATGGTCACAAAAGTATGTTGAAGATTGTGTGATGAAGTTCACAAAAGTACGTTGTTCATCGCAAAAAGTACGAAAAACTGGATAAACTTTTCATTTTTAAGTCTCAATAGCTATATTCTAATAAAGTCTACACAAGCTGTATGGAAAAAAAAGTACTAAAGATAGGTCAAATAACGGACACCCACATCGGTGGTGATGCGAGTCCTGTCCAGGGTATTGACGTTCGCAAGAACTTTCTTACAGCCTACAATTCCGAGACCATGAAAGGTCTGGACCTTTTGGTGCTATCCGGGGACTTGGCCGACGACGCTTCGCCGGAAGCATATTCCTATATTGCCGGCATCCTGAAGGACTGCAAAGTCCCTGTCTGCATCATCCCGGGAAACCATGACGACCTCGGTATCATGGAAAGGTATTTTGACCTGGAAGGCAAAATCAGAAACGGCAAGTGCTATTACCGTTATGATATTGATGGCCGTTCCATTTTTTTCCTGGATAGCGCTGATGGAACTGTTTCGAGTGAACAGCTTTCGTGGCTCGAAAATGAAACTGCAAAAGTGGATGACGAAGTCTTGCTGTTCATGCACCATCCGCCATGCCATTGCGACCATAAGTTTATGGATTCGAGATATGCGCTGAAGAACATCGAGGAAGTCCAGACGACGCTTTTGAAGATAGGGAATATCAAGCGTATTTTTGTGGGGCATTACCATAGCGAGATGGAAGAGAGGATTGGAGACAAGATTGTGTATGTCACTCCATCGACTCAGATGCAGATCGATCCAAACGCTTCTGACTTTTCCAGGACTCCTAAGGGACCGGGCTGGCGCGTAATTGAATGGGGCGAAAATTTCTTAAAAACAAATGTTTATTTTTAGAAGACCCCTTGAATTTCCAAATCACTTTTACTAAATTTGGAGTCAATGGCGGTTTAGCTCAGCGGTAGAGCACTGGAATCATAATCCATTGGTCCGGGGTTCAAATCCCTGAACCGCTATTACAAAAAAAAAGAGGCGAGTATGTCAAAAAAAATTCTAGTAATTTCTCTTTTGGCAATCGCCTCTTTTTTTGTTTCCTGCTCTGACAAGCAGCCGGAAGCGAAGCCTGCAAAGCAGGTTGTGCTGCCGCAGTCGCAGCCGATTGTTCCTGTGCTTCCGTTCATGGCTCCTGCAAAATCCACGATTACCGTCGAAAAGGCTACTACCTATGCAAAGGCAAGCAATGGGCTTGTCGAGCTTGGCGTGAAGTGGTCTGAACGTATTGACAACGCTAAGGATTTTGAAAAGATCCAGATTCTCAATGCATACAATGTGGCACGTGACCAGCTCTGTGCCCGCGTAGGCTTGCAGGGCGGCATTGCTGAATTCGACTGGATTACCAATGTGGCCATGAAGAATCCGGAAAACAGGAATGCTTTCGAAAAGGCCGGATTTAAGGTAAAGTAATTTAGTTAGTTAATAGTTCTAAGTTACTAGTTATTAGAAAAGTTGAATGAAATGCCGCGAAAAATCGCGGTTTTTTATTTATTGCTGAAGGCGCTTATAGACTTCAATCTGGCGTTCGATAATACCGTCCCAGGTGAAGCATTCTTCGATGCGTTTACGGGCGCCGGCGAGGAGTTTCTGGATCAGTGTTGCATCTGCTTCGAGACGCTTGAAGGCTTCGGCGAGCGCGACAGGGTCTTTCTCGGGAACGAGAATTCCTGATTTTCCATCGACAACGACATCCGGGATGCCGCCGACATTGCTTGCGACAATGGGCAGTCCAAGTTCCATCGCTTCGATGAGGACAACTCCGAGTCCTTCGGTGTCACCCTTGTGATCGACGATGGCCGGGAGCACAAAGACGTTCGCCGTCTTGTATTCGTTTGCGAGATCTTCAGGAGAAAGCTTGCCTGTGAAGATGATATCTGCTGGTTGATTTCCTTGACTGGATCCTTCGCTTTCGCTCAGGATGACGCTTTGCATTGCTTCGGCTTGCGCTTTAAGCTGTTCGGTCAAGTCGCCGATGCCGACGATGCGGATTTCGAATTTGTCTCTGGGCAAATGCTTTGCGGCTTCGATGAGGTAGCAGATTCCCTTGCGTTCGATGTGCCGCCCGACAAAGAGAATCTTGAACTTGCCGTTCACTGGATGCGGAACAATTGTGACTGGATCCTTCGACTTCACTACGTTTCGCTCAGGATGACACGAAGCATTACTCTCGTCTTTATTAGTCTCAAGAGTTGTTCCGTACGGACTCCATTCGACGTCCACATTGCGGAGCGCCTTGATTTTTCCGGCAGTGAAACTTGAGTTTGCGAAGATCGCCTGCGCCTGTCCGATGGCGAATTTCAGGAGCGGCTTGACCCATTTCTTTTTGCGGATGAGCAGGAGTTCTGCCCCGTGGAAATTCAGCACCAGCGGGATTCTAAAAAGCTTTGCTGCGCCAAGCGCGATGTAGGCATGCGGGAACGGCCAGTGTGCGTGGATCACGTCGGGGCGCCATTTGCAGCAAATCCTGATGCACTGGAAAAATCCGTTGATGATGTAGGGTATGGCGAGCAGCTGCAACCACGGCTTGGAGGCCATCTTGCTTGGGGCGCCTTCCTCGTGCGTGAGGATTTCCCAGTTTGCAGGTGCGTATCGGAAACGGTTGACGTGTGTGCCGTCTATGTCGTGGCTCTTGAGGCCTTTGTACGCGGGGGCGAGAACCTGTATTTCGACGCCTGCTTTTTTAAGATGTGCGACAGAGGTGCGCAGCCACGGAACTTCGGCGTCTTCTTGGAATCTGGGGTAGACAGAGCCTATGACGAGGACTTTCATTGTGCCTGCTTTGCGACTTCTTGCGCCTGGATATCCTGGATGCAGGCCGGATAGACAATGGGTTTGACGATCTTGTCAAGCACGAGTTTCATAATTTCGAAATCGTGCTTGCTTGCCGTGCGGATAAAGCGGCCTACAAGGCGGTTCCATCCGTTGAGTTTTGAATCCAGAAGCAAAAGCCCGATTCCGCTTTCGTGTTCCAGAAAACCGAGAATGTCGCTCCCGCGCTTGTTTTGGGAAAGCGTTTCCATGAATATATTCCAGAACTGCTGGGAGTTGCTCTCGTTGCCGAGGGTTGCATTGATGGATTCGAAATCAAATTCAATGTACACGAAGGAACTCTTATCCTCGTCACTGCGGATAATTTCTTCCTGACAACGTCTCTCAAAAATATCTTCGGTATAGATGGAGATATTGTATTGATGTTTTTTTATCAAGTTGAAGAGCTCTTCCTTCATCATTGCCCCTAATTTAGTCTATTTTTTAACCATGCAGCGATTGTTAAAATTGAAAAAAGCGCTGAAGAGCAGTGTTTTGGCTACTTCGGTCGAAAATTTTAAGGCCATTAGGTCAGCGACTGGCAAGTACCGTCCGATGACGGCCTTCGAGATACAGATTCTTGAAAAAAACGGGAACAGTTGCGACGACTGGTCGAAGGTGCTGGTCGAGCCGGACTTTGACCCGAACCGCATTTTCCGCTCGAGTTTTATGGGCGATGTGCGCCTCCCGAAGTTCTTTGGTACGCTCCTCTTGCCGGGCGATGTCTCGGTCGCTACAGGTATTTATGACTGCATGGTCCACAACTGCATTATCGAGAATGCCTTGATTTACAAGGTCTCGACATTGAGCAATGTGCTTGTGCGCAGTAGTGCGGTCGTGCAGAATGTTGGCACTCTTGTCAGTAGCGGCAAGATCAACTACATGGTCGGCTCGACGATTAACGTGGGTAACGAGATGGGCGGCCGCGAAGTGCTGGTTTTCCCGGAACTCACGACGGAGCTTGTCGACTTGCAGCTGTTCCACAAGACAGAACAGAGTGTGCAGGATTCGTTTGCCGAAATGCTCAGCGCCTACAGGTCTGAACTTGCACTTCCGTTTGGAATCGTAGGGAAGGGCGCGGTCGTATCGAATACGAACATTATCCGCAACAGCTGGATTGGTGCGCATGCCCGCATCGAGGGTGCCGCAAAGATTCGCAATTCCATCATCATGAGTTCGCTCGAGGAATCGAGCCATGTTTATGATTCCGTGATTCTTGAAAATACGAATGTGCAGATGGGCGTTAAGGTGCATACGGGCGCCGAGGTCCAGAGTTCCGTGCTGATGGGCCGCTGCAAGGTCGGCTGCAAGGCGATTGTGAAGTCTTCTATCATTGCACCGTGCTGCCATATCGAAGAGGGCGAAGTCAACAGTTCCTACATGGGACCGATGACGCAGATGCACCACCACTCGCTTTTGATTGCGGCGCTCTGGCCGGAAGGCTGTGGCAATTTGGGCTATGGCGCAAATGTTGGCAGTAACCACACGGGCCGCATGCCTGACCAGGAAGTGATGCCGGGCCAGGGGATGTTCTTTGGACTTGGCGTGAACATCAAGTTCCCGTCGAATTTCCGCGAGTCTCCGTTTACCTTGATTGCAAGCGGGCTTACGACTTTGCCACAGCGGCTCAAGTTCCCGTTTTCGCTGATCCATGCGGGAGACCCGCAGCTGGTGGGTGTTGCTCCGCGCTTGAACGAGATTGTGCCGGGCTGGAACTATGCAAAGAATGCGTATGCGCTAGACCGCAATGCGTACAAGTATTCCATTCGCGGCAAGGGCCTTGTGCCGTCAACATTCTACTCGATTTACAATCCTGAAACGGCTCGCCTGGTGTTCGATGCGTACAACCGCTTGCAGGTGGTGAAAATCAAGGACGTTTATACGAAATCTGATATTGACGGGCTTGGTGAAAACTTCTTGCGTGAACGCGTACGCCAGAGTGCAGTCAAGGCGTATGGTGAGTATCTGGAACGCTATGTACTTGACTTGATGCTTGCGCTGGTGGAAGGCGACGAGTCGCTCTCGAAGCAGTCTCCGCGCGAGTTACGCAAGCTGCTGGGTGAAACGAACAAGGAAATTGCACGTGTCGTGACGCTTCCCGAGACGATGGACGATCTGGTCAAGCGCTACAGGCAGCTTGACAAGGAATGGTTTGATAGCGTAAGTCATGGCCTGGATCGCGATAATCAACGCGGCCGCGAGATCTTTGACGATTACGATAGCGCCCATCCGGTGGACAAGGGATTCATGGAATGGGAAAAGGCCCGCTTTGAAGAATCGGTAAAACGCTTGAGTGCGTTCGTGAAGAATCTCGCTTAAGTGTGTATTGAACTGCGCGGAATTTTTCTGTTATGTTGTTATATATTTTACTTTGTCTAGAAATTGTCTTGCGGACGCTTCTTGAAATTCGCGAACGCAGGCTCACGCAGTTGCGTGGCGGCGTGTTTGCCGTGTTGCGGTTGATTCCGCTGGTGAACGATATTGTTCCGCTCCCAGAAAACCGCAGCGAAGTGCATGAGTCGAAATTTGTGAAGCTGCACGAAGAAGGGCACAAGGTGCTGCATCATGCGGTGTTGCGCAACTTGATGAAAATCGCCTTTTGGATGGTTGCTGTGTGGTTCATGGCTGCAATGATGGTGCGCTGGAACGCAAGCTTTATCGAAGCTGTGCTGTGGCTCCATTTGGCGGCAATTCCGTTCCGCATGCTGTTTCATTTTTACTGCTGGAACCAAGAATACGAATGCGATAGGTATGCGCTAGAAAAGACGGATAAGAAAGTGGCAAAGGCCGCATTGCGCGAACTTGCTGCATGCGAAATTCCATACACCGCCTTGTTTGCGCTCGTGTATCGTGAACACCCGACTGCCGTGTTGCGCAGTCAGAGAATACTGAATAAGGTAATTAGTGGTTAGTCAATAGTCATTGGTCAGTGGTTGTTTGTTAATGCGTCTCCGTCATCCCGAGAAGCAAAGCGACGAGGGATCCAGTAATTTTCAATTGATAGATATTGGCTGGCGGAACTTGTGATGTTTGTTTAAATTTTCATTTTTTTGTATATTCACTTTCGAGGTTTAAAATGTCTCGCTTTACTTCATTGAAAAGTTTCAAATTCCTTTTTTCGATTGCGCTACTTTCGGTTGTTTCCGCGTATTCCTTTGACTTGACTGTCAAGGCGAATGTCGATAACGCCCAGGTCTTTATTGGTGACAAGTTCAATTACGAAATTCAGGTGACGGCGCCTGAAAATGCGATTGTCGATTTGCCGAGCTTTGTCGGGAACCTTGGCAGCTTTGAAGTCAAGGAAATGAAGAACGAGAAAATAACCGAGGGCATGCCCAAGGGCACGGCGAAGTTTACCTGGCTTGCAACACTCAATACATTTGTGAGTGGCGACTTTTTGATTGCCCCGCAAGAAGTGAACGCCGTTGTCGGAACGGATACGGTCAAGACGCACACGGACCCGGTTGCAGTCAAGGTTTCCAACCGCACGACTGGCGAAGAAGCGGATATCCTCGAAGTGGAAGACCCGCTGAGCGACCCGAGGCTCCCGCAGTGGCTTTATGTACTGTTTGCCGTTCTTGGCGTTGCATTGCTCGTCTTTATTGGCTGGTTCTTGCACAAGAAATTTGCAAAGCGTGGCGAGGCCCCGCAGCTACCGCCGTACGAAGAGGCAGTCCTTGCTCTCAAGGACTTGCGCAACAGGAATTACCTTGCCGAAGGCAACCAGGGCGATTACTTCATGTCGCTTGGGTTCATTACCCGCCGTTACATCGAGCGCCGTTTTGAAGTCGATATTCTCGATGCGACAGTCGCCGAACTCAAGAAGCGCATGTCGCATGTGGCAGGGCTCCCGCAGGCTTACAAGGAATCCGTGGTGACGCTTGCTGAAGAAACGGAACCGGTGAAGTTCGCGAAGATGAAGCTTGAAGGTGAACGCTGCAAGTTCTGGGACGAATGGGCAGACCGCCTGCTCGAAGACACCAAGCCGATGCCGGAAGACGAAAAGAAAAAGTAGAACTTAGAAGTTACCAGTCTGCCAACTTTATTTTCTTATTGCAACATTTCTTATTATATTTCTTGATAAGAATTAAGGAGAAAATATGACCGTAGTTATCGTTGTCGCCGTTGCCTTTATAATTATCGCTCTGTTCATTTCTATGTACAACGGGCTTGTGAAGCTCCGCAATAATCGCGAGAATGCCTTTGCAAATATCGATGTCCAGCTCAAGCAGCGTTTTGACCTTGTGCCGCAGCTTGTCTCGACGGTCAAGGGTTACGCAACTCACGAAAAGCAGGTGCTTGAAGAAGTGACTGCCGCCCGTGCGGCTGCCATCAATGCTAAAACCATTGACGAGAAGGTTGCTGCCGACAAGTCGCTTTCTGCGGCGCTTACAGGACTTAAGGTTTCGCTTGAAGCTTATCCGGAGCTTAAGGCGAACCAGAATTTTTTGCAGTTGCAGACGGAACTTTCGGATATTGAGAACAAGCTTGCTGCTGCCCGCCGCTTCTTCAATTCTACAACTCGCGAATACAACAATGCATGCGAGGTCTTCCCGAGCAATATCATTGCCGGCATGTTCCACTTTACCCGTGCGACCATGTACGAGGCGACTGAAAACCGTGAAACGCTAAACAAGGCCCCTGAGGTGAAATTTTAATGAGTAGACAGTAGGCAGTAAACAGTAAAATAATGGCGCGACTGGTGTCGCGCGTTTAATTAGCGCCTTTGGCGCATTTTTCTCTGTCTACTTACTACTTCAAACTTCCTACTGCCTATGCGTTACGTTGGTCTCCAGACTCAAATCTGGCGGAATAACCGCAATACGGTGATTCTGCTTTTTATGTTCCCGGTGATTTTGCTGGGGATGGTGTTTCTGGTCATCCTGGGGCTTGATTTTTTCGGCCTGCTTTGCGATATTGTCGAGGGTGGATGTCCTCCTGAACATGCATCGCGTATAAGGTATGGGACTATGCACTGGCCTGAAATATGGCATTGCTTCAAGGTCGTGATTCCTTATACATTGCAGATTGTGGGCGTATGGTTCATTATCGCCTATTGCGCAAATACATCCATTATCCGCCATGCGACTCATGCAAAGCCGCTTGAACGCAAGGAAAATTTGCGCGTCTACAATATTGTCGAGAACCTTTGTATTGCTGGTGGCATCGAGATGCCGCAAATCAATATTATCCAGGATTCTGGAATGAACGCTTTTGCAAGCGGTATCGATATTCCTTCGTTTACCATTACCCTCACGACGGGTCTGATCGAAAAACTGGATGATAGGGAGCTTTCGGCGGTCGTGGGTCACGAGCTGACGCACATCAAGAATCGCGATACGCGTCTTATGGTGGTATGCATTGTGTTCGTCGGAATTTTTGCGACAATCCAGACGGTCTCCCTGAAGTTGATAAGCGCTATGTTCCGTAATCCGCGTAGGTCTAGGCGTAGCCGCAATGGCGGAAGTGCCGATATGTATATCCTCCTGGTTTTATTGCTTGTGTTTATATGGAGTTCCGTTGGTTATGTGTTCACCTGGTTCACGCGGCTTGCTATTTCACGCAAGCGAGAGTATGTAGCCGATGCCGGTGGTGCCGAGCTTTGCGGGGACCCTCTTGCACTTGCGTCTGCGCTGAGGAAAATTTCCAAGGATCCGGGCCTTGTGAGTGTGCAGAGAGACGATATTGCACAGCTTTACGTGATTCATCCTGATGAGGAATTTGACAATAATGCAGGCTTGAAAGGCTGGGTGGCGAAGGCCAATGTTTTGTTCTGCACACATCCAGATACGCCAGAGCGTATTCTGCTGCTGGAACAGTTCTAATGTTCGGACTGCTTTTCCGGGTTTTTGCCCAGGATCGTTTTGTTGATATAGTTTATGCCTTTTGCCTTGTCGGCGGCGGCAGGTGTCTGGAGCTGGATTTGCTCCAGTATTAAGGCTTCGAGCTTTGCCATCAGCTCTGTAGCAGAGCAGCCGAAAGCGTCTGCGAGATCACAAAACGATTTGACGGAAAGGCTGCGCTTGCCTTTTGCGACCAGTCCGAGATGCTGACGACTAATCCCGCTATCTAAAGCGAGCTTTTTCTTCGTTAAGGAAGTCGCTCCCTGCATCTGTGCTAAAAGTTCAATTTCAGCTTTTCGGATGACGTCAATGTCATATCGCATCCTTCAATTTTATGAATCTGCCTCAAATATCGTGCAAACTTTAGTTTCCATAATTTCGAGAATTTTTGATTCTGTACGATATAATCATAATCAAAAAAGCACTCTTTGGCAGAGTGCTTTTATAAGTTGCTTCTATAGCAGTTGTCTTTTTTAGACTAGAATTGGGCCTTGAGGGCTGCCGGGCATTCGACTTCTTTATAGGTGTGGTTCGGGTTGCCTGCAGCTTCCATCCATGTGGCAAGGAAGAGGCAGCCTTCCTTAGCCTGGGTGTCACTTGCGAATGCTCTGTTGCACTTTTCAGTGAGACATTCCTTGCGCTTGGTTAGGAGGTCGCCACTGTATCCGACTTCCTTTTCGCAGTCAGAGAGGAGGCCGCCGTAGGTTGTGGTGTTTTGCGGGATGTTCCAGCCCATCTGGCTGCAACCATTGAAAGCGCCGAATCCGCCACCCGGGATCATCACGTCGAACTGACCGCCTTGCACGTCGTAACCGATGTTCGATGCCATCACGACGAGAGTCTTGCCAGCAAGAGCCTTGTGGTTTGCCTTGGTTTCGTACTTGCCTGTGCCGGTGAAGGTGAGGGCGAAGCACTTGCCGCATGTAGCGTCGTTACCCGGAGTTGCTGCGAATGCGTAGGCGAGCTTGTCGCTCACGATTATAGGAATCTGGCTTGTGCAGGTAGTGCCCTGGCCACCGGAGCAGATGCTACCGTTAGTGTTGCCGATCGGGGTCTTGCCCTTGGCATCGCAAGTTTTAGCGGCACCGCCGTGTTCCGGCCAGGAGCAGTGGGGCATGCAGCAGTCCCAATAACGGGTTGCGAAGCCCTGCTGTCCACCGGCACCTGCGTTGAGGTACTTGGCTTCTTCGGCAGATGCGTTCGGATTGTCTATTTTGGACGAAGAAGACTTAGCCTGGCTGCTAGAGGACTTGGCCTGGGACGAAGAGGATTTCGCCTTGCTGCTGGAAGACTTCACCTGGGACGAAGAAGATTTGGGCTGGTCCTGCTTCTGGCTTGAAGAGGACTTTGTTTCCTGGCTGCCGTTTCCGCTTGTCACGTTCAATGTGAGTGTTATGCTTTTGCCGTCGGCCATCCATGTTTCAGTGACTTCGCCAACCTGGAATCCTCCAGGGACGGTGGCGGAAATGGTAAACGTCTTTGCGCTTGCATCGTATTTGCAGTCGCTGTCCTGGATGAACCAGGCGTTCCAGGACTGTCTGGTTGGCTGGCTATTGACACCCGAGACTGTGACAGGGGTGATTGCCTTGCCTTGTGCGACGGTCTGTGTGAGAGAACCTGCACCACCGTTACCTGGCTGTTCCTGCTTTGCAGAAGAGCTTTCCGGTTTCGGTTGTTCTGTTTTCTGCGATGACGATGAAACGACGGGATTGACTTTAGCGGAGCTGGAGCTTGCTACCGGAATCCCTGGAGTATATACAGAAGAGCTGCTTACAGCGATGACCGCGCTGGAATTCGGCGTACCTTCACCAGGAGCGGAAACGATTTCGCCTTCAGGTGTCATTACGTAGCCGTTAGGATAGGTGATGGTTCTACCGGGATTTACAACCGGAAGGGAGCTAAGGTCTACGACAATTGGTGCTGCACCGTCTATAATGATGCTGCTGGTTGCGACATCGAATGTTCCGACGGGAACGCTGTATTCGTTAGTCACGGTATACGTGCCTGTCCCGTTGGGAATAATGAAATAGATTGCTGTACCGGTATTTACCATAAAGCAGTGCTGATCGACGTCGAAAGCAGCTTTTGGCTGGGTTCCAGGAAGTTCCGATGTGTGACCCGGTACAGATGCTGGGTCTCCAGAGCAGTTCCATGCGATAAAGGAAAGGCCGAAAATGGCGAGGGTTGTGAATAGTTTGTTCTTCATGATACAGTAAGCCCTTGTAATTATATCACACCCTGTATTCCAATCATCCGCGCTAAAAGATAAAATCTTCTTCTCTGAAATGCTCGTAAATAAGAGTAAAAAGAACTATACAATAAGTTTTTGTGAACTTACGCACAACTTATTTATTATCAAAGACTTACAAAAAAGAAAAACGCCCCGGTTTGGGGCGTTCAGTTCCGTTTTAGACCTTTTTTAGTACTTGGCCTTGAGAACTTCGGGGCATTCCACTTCGACGTAATCGTGCAACGGGTTGCCTGCGCCGCTCATGAAGTTGGCGAGGAACAAGCAGCCCTTCTTGGCTTCGCTGTCGCTAGAGAATACGCTTTCGCATTTGTTTTTATAGCACTTGAGAGTTGCAGTGGGCTTGTAGTTGCTTTCCTTTTCGCAGTCGGAAAGGAGGCCACCGTACTGTTCGCCTTGCGGACCCCAGCCCATGGAGGAGCAGCCGTTGAACATGCCCACGCCACCGCCTGGAATCATGATATCAAACTGGCCCTGCTGCACATCGCCACCGATATTCGTTGTCATGATGATGAGCTTCTTGCCCTTGATGGATCTGTGGTTGTCGTCTGTTGAATACTTACCCTTGCCGGTGAAAGTGAGCTGGTAGCACTTGCCGCAAGAGCCGCCGTCGCTTGCAGGCACAGCCGCGAAAGCGAAACCCATTTCATTACAGCCGTCGATTGTAAATGGAATCTGGCTTGTGCAGGTCATGAGGCCGCCGCCACTGCAAACGCTGCCGCCACCCCAGTCGGTGCTTTCGTTCTTGCCCTTGTTGGTGCACTGTCTAGAGTAGTTGCCGTTTGCGTGTTCTGGCCAGGAGCAGTGAGGCTTGCAGCAATCCCAGTAACGGGTTGCCCAACCGGAACCGCTCTTGCCGCCGCTTTTCACCTTGATCGACGGGCACTGTCCGGTTACAGGTGCAGAAGAGCTGCTCTTTGGCTGGGAGCTGCTGCTGCTCTTGACCTGGGAACTGCTGCTCTTGGGAGGATTAGCACTGCTGCTGCTCTGGACCGGCGGAACGTATGCAGAGGAGCTGCTGACTATAGGAGGAACGTATACGCTTGAAGAAGACGGGATCACGGGAGGAATGTAGTACGCACACTTTGAGTCCGGTGTCAGAAGCGGGAGCTTCGAGAGGTCGGCCTGCGTGATCGTAGCGCCGTTGGCCTTCGACTTGATGGTTCCTGTGGCAATGTCGAAGGAACCGACAAGATTGCCGCTTGGATCTGTCACGGAAAGGTCGGAATAAATGAGGTAACGTCCCGTGTTGTCGATATGGAGGAATGCCGGTTCGGTGATGGTGTAGAAGATTCCGTCACCTGAAATGATTGGCAAGCTTGTCAAGTTGATGTTGTTGACGAGCAGGTTGCCGGACAAGTCCGAGATAAAAATCGTTGATGTCGAGTTCGGAACGAAATTCCAGATACCGGCTGTGGCGCCTGCTTCGTCTGTCACGGTGTAATCATCGTAGATAAGGAAGTTCTTATCGGCGGCCAGGTACCAGGCGTTGACGCAAGATGTAACTTGAGTGCTCGGGGGTACTACAGAGCACTTGGTCGGATCGCCAGGGAGCGTTTTGACTCTCTTCGGATCGGAAAGATCAACCTGGTTGACCAAGTTGACTTGGTTCAGGTCTTTGATGATGACGTAGTTTGTGAACTGGACAGGGTAGGCTGTGCCCACCTGGTTTCCGTTAATGTCGGTTACTCTGAAGTCCTGAAGAATGATGTAGCCTTCTTTGATCAGGTACAGTGCATCTTCGCAAGGCACAAAAGAGACTTCGCCATCTTTATTGGTAGGCGATTTTTCAGAGCAAGAACATGCTAAACCAATTGTCCCAAGCGCAAGCAGGGACTTCAAAAGGGGGTATTTCATAGAAGTTCCTCGAAATTAACCCCAAACACCGGATATTAAAGATAGAAATAATGTATATAATGTGTTGTAAAAAAACTTTTCATGTTGAAGAATGTGTATGAATTTGAAAATCAGTTGATAGTCGTTGATCGCAAGTTAGTTTGGTCGATGTCCGTTTGTGCGTTTTCGTTTTTTTTCGGGCGCCGAAAAAATCCTGTTTTTAATATGAAGACGTTCCTTAGAATACAAATGAAAAAATCTCAAGATCTTGAAAGTCAATGTGTTGAACGACCCTAAAAACGAAAAACTTTGTAAAATTTTGTAATGTAAAAATCTTTTTACATTCAAGAACGAAGACTGTTGATTCACTTTTCGGCTGTTTACGTGAATTGTTTATAAAATGTTGAAAAAGTGGTTTTATACTTGAAACAAAATATTGAACCTTTGATTTTTGAGCGAAAAAGGGCATTTCCATCCCTAGAAATAAGCGCGTTTTCAACGGCCCGGAAACACCCCGAAAAACTGTGGATAAGTCCGAAAATCCGCATTTTTAGCGCAATTTCAAAAGAAAAATACTTGCAAATTACCTAGCATTTATTAAATTTGTGTTCCAATTTCGCAGAGTACCGCTTCCTATGCTTTGCGAAAATACGGGGAACTCGTGTAGTTCTCTTGAACTTGAAGCGATAAACCTTCTGCTGAAGAAGAGGAAAAAATGGCAAAAGAACATTTTGACAGAAGCAAGCCGCACTGCAACATTGGCACCATCGGCCACGTTGACCACGGTAAAACCACTTTGACCGCTGCAATCTGCACCACCCTTGCTGCTAAGGGTCTTGCCGCTGCAAAGCGTTTCGATGAAATCGACAACGCTCCGGAAGAAAAGGCTCGTG
>NZ_MWQI01000014.1 GCF_002210345.1 Fibrobacter sp. UWB4
AACTTGCAAAGAACATCGACGAAAACGAGCTCTTTACCATCCCGACGCCGATGACTCAGGACCGCTTGGAACAAATTCTCATCGACTACGGCATGATGGAAAAAGACTACTCCATTTAAAAACTTTTTATTGCCAACTATCTCTAAAAAAATCCTGCCCAATCGGGTAGGATTTTTGCGTAAAAAGCTATCCATTATTTTTTCGATTTTCTTAGCACTTCCTCTATAGTAAAATCTTCCTTGCTGAAGAAAAATGTCTTTTTGCCTAAATCCTGAAGCGATGCTCCAAAATGATACGCGGTTTCGTCTATAAATAAGAATCTATCATGGACTCCATAACTGGGTAAAATTTTAATGGGACAATTCGCGTACTGCACATTGTACGTCGTCAGATCTACTTCAAAAACTTTGCTTTTGTCATAGGTGTAAATAGTAACTGATACATCTTTACTGCGCTTGAGCATCATCGCCAATGTTTTCTCGTTCACATAGTTGTCTACAAGAACGATTTTCTTTTTTGCTTGACGAATCAAATTGCAGACGAATACATATGCATCGAATTCTTGGTTGTTGTAGAATAGCCCCTTTGATTTCAATTCATTTCGGTCCATTGCCTCAAAAACTTCGTCTAGCCTGCGGTCGTATTCGGCATTTTTGCGGTCTTGCTCTAAAACTTTTGCCTCGACATTGGAAAGACGATTGATACATATGGCTTAAATCTGTCTCCACCCCAACTTGAAATCACATTTTGTGATTTCAAGTTTTGTAGTTCATCTGCTGTTAATTGAAAGCAATATCTTTCGGGGAATCGTTCTGCATTTCGTTTTACGGCTTGATTTATGGCTCTGGTTTCCACCCCATAAAGTGTTGCTAAATCGCGATCAAGTAATACTTGTTTGCCTCGAACGATTTGAATCATACGTTCGACACCGGATGTTGTGAGTGGGCTAGAGATGGCAACATCTGTATTTTCATTGTTTTTCTTCATTTTTTTCTCCTTATAACAAAAAAAAGCCGTGCTCCTTTAGATATAAAGAACACGGCTTGTTGCAGGTGTATCCTGCGACTATAGCTTAACTATGGTTAATATAAAAAAAATAAATGAAATAGCAAGTCTTCGTATATGTTTCAAGAATTCTCGCCTTTTACTTCCCGATGATTCCGCTGGCGACCACGCCTTTGTCTGCATAGAGCACGAGCACTTGTCCCGGAGCAGATGCGAATTGCGGTTCGTCAAATTTCACGCTGATGGTGCCTGCGGCGGTGTCCAAAGCTGTAATTTTTGCTGTTGCGCCTTTATGCCCGAGACGAATGTGTGCTGTGAGCGGTTCCTTCAGCAAAGGCGATGTTTCCGAAACCATCAAGTTCAAGTCAACGGCAGAAACTTCGGTACAGCTCAATGCGCTTCGCGGTCCGAGAATCACCTGGTTGTGGTGCGCGTCAATTGCTACAACATAAAGCGGTTCCGCTTGCCCGCCGATGTTGAGTCCCTTGCGTTGCCCAATCGTGTAATGCACAATGCCCTTGTGCTTCCCGAGAACCTTTCCATTCACATCGATAAAATCTCCGGGAACGTTGTCGCTCTCGTCAAACAGCACCGAGTAATCGCCGCACTCGATAAAATCCTGGCTCTCACGCTTTGTTGCAAAATCGTCCCAGCCGATTTCCTTGGCGAGCGCTTTCACGTCTGCTTTCTGCATTCCGCCGAGCGGGAAAATCACAGTGGAAAGTTGCTCTGCCGAGAGTCTTGATAAAAAGTATGTCTGGTCTTTATGCTCGTCTAGCGCTTCGTACAAGAACGGAACATCGGGATTCTTAAAATCGAGTCGTGCGTAATGCCCTGTCGCAAAATAATCGAAATCAATCCCGAGCTTGCGTGCCGCATGCTGTAGCGCTCCAAACTTGATGCTCTGATTGCAACGGACGCACGGATTCGGCGTTCGCCCTGCGCGGTATTCTGCACGGAAATAGTCGAGAACTTCGCGCTTGTAATCTTCGGCGACAGGAACAACGTAATGCGGAATTCCGAGACGCTCGGCAACAAGCTTTGCTTCCTCGATATTTTTGTCTTCGCTAGGGCCGTAGCAGCCTTCGCGGCCTTCAACCGCAGGCATTTTTACGGAGCCGTCCCATGTCGCCATCGTCATGCCGACAACTTCGTAACCTTGCTTTTTCAGTAAATACGCCGAAAGGGCGGAATCCACACCGCCCGACAATCCTACAGCGACACGTTTTTTTTCAGACATTTTTGCATCCTTTAAAACACAAATAAACGCTAGAGAGGCGAATGGAACCTTCTAGCGTTTTTCACTCAATAATGAATCATCTTAATGTTTTTTTCGGTTTCTACTGCGAGGCGAATGGAACCGCGAAGCACTTACCGAACAAATTTCAAATTAATTTACCACTTCCTACCGTCTACTTCCTACTGCCTACTTATTATTAGTCAGCGAAGAGCGGAGTGGAGAGGTAACGGTCACCGCTATCCGGGAGGAGTGCGACAATCGTCTTGCCCTTGTTTTCCGGACGCTTTGCAAGTTCGATTGCGGCATGCAAAGCAGCGCCAGAAGAGATACCCACGAGAATGCCTTCAGCCTTGGCAATTGCCTTGCCGGCGGCGAATGCGTCTTCGTTCTTGACCGGGAGAACTTCGTCGTAGACGGAAGTGCTCAAAGTATCCGGGATAAAGCCTGCGCCAATACCCTGGATCTTATGCGGACCTGCAACGCCCTTGGAGAGCACCGGAGAGGATTCCGGTTCGACAGCGACAACCTTCACGTCAGAATTCTTGGACTTGAGGTATTCGCCAACGCCCGTGATCGTACCACCGGTACCGACACCTGCGACAAAAATATCAACCTTACCGTCCGTGTCTTCCCAGATTTCCGGACCCGTTGTAGCCTTGTGAGCAGCCGGGTTTGCCGGGTTCACAAACTGTCCCGGAATGAAGCTATCCTTGATTTCGGCAGCGAGTTCGTTAGCGCGGGCGATAGCGCCCTTCATGCCCTTAGCACCTTCAGTGAGAACGATTTCTGCACCGTAGGCCTTGATGAGCTGGCGACGTTCAACACTCATGGTTTCCGGCATCACGATGATGATGCGGTAGCCGCGAGCGGCAGCGACAGAAGCAAGACCGATACCCGTGTTACCAGAAGTCGGTTCGATAATCACGGAACCCGGTTTGAGCTTGCCGGCAGCTTCGGCGTCGTCGATCATAGCCTTGGCAATACGATCCTTGACAGAACCTGCGGGGTTGAAGTATTCGAGCTTTGCCACAATCTTAGCCTGGAGATTGTTTTCCTTTTCGATGTGGGAGAGTTCGAGGAGCGGGGTATGACCGATAAGCTGGTCAGCAGATGCGTAAATTTTAGACATTGTAGAATCCTTTTTTTAGTTAAAAGTTAGAAGTAGGAAGTAGGAAGTTTTTGCTTGCGGTGAAGTTTATTTTTGCTATAACTTCCTACCGTCTACTTCCTACTGTCTACTGTTATTGTTAAATCTGGTCAAGAGCCTGTGCGAGGTCGTTGATGATGTCTTCGTAGTGTTCCGTACCGATGGAGAGACGGATCGTTGCAGGAGAGATACCAGCTTCGGCAAGTTCAGCCGGAGTGAGTTCGGAGTGGGTCGTTGTATACGGGTGAACAACGAGGCTCTTCACGTCGGCAACGTTAGCGAGCAAGCTGAAAATCTTGAGCCCGTCGATGAACTTGAAGGCTTCTGCCTGGCCGCCCTTCACATCGAATGTGAAGATGGAACCTGCACCGTTCGGGAAGTACTTCTGGTAGAGAGCGTGCTGCGGATGATCTGCAAAGCTCGGGTGGTTGACCTTAGCGACCTTCGGGTGCTTCGAGAGGAATTCGAGAACCTTCTTGGTATTTTCCACATGACGGTCGAGGCGGAGCGAAAGCGTTTCAGTGCCCTGCAAGAGGAGGAATGCATTGAACGGAGAAATTGCTGCACCTTCGTCGCGGAGAAGAATAGCGCGGATGTAAACGATGTAAGCTGCAGCGCCAGCTGCTGCGGTGAAAGGCACACCGTAGCTCGGGTTCGTTTCGGTGAACTGCGGGAACTTGCCAGATGCAGCCCAATCAAACTTGCCACCGTCAACAATCACGCCGCCGAGAGTCGTACCGTGACCGCCGATGAACTTCGTTGCAGAATGCACGACGATATCAGCACCGTGTTCGAGCGGACGAATCAAGTACGGAGTACCGAAGGTGTTGTCGATCACGACCGGAATCTTGTTCTTGTGAGCGAGTTCGGAGATGGCCTCGATATCCGGGATGTCGGAGTTCGGGTTGCCGAGAGTTTCGATAAAGACGAGCTTCGTGTTGGACTTGATGGCGCCTTCGACTTCTTTGAGGTTGTGGATGTCAACGAAAGTCGTTTCAATGCCGAACTTGCTGAGCGTATGTTCCAAGAGGTTGTAGGTGCCGCCGTAGATGGAGCGCTGAGCGACCACGTGGTCCCCCTTGCGGGCGAGAGCCGTGATGGCGTAGGTAAGAGCTGCTGCACCAGAAGCGACTGCGAGACCTGCGATACCGCCTTCGAGAGCTGCGATGCGCTTTTCAAAAACGTCCTGCGTGGTGTTGGTGAGGCGACCGTAAATGTTGCCTGCATCCTTCAGGTGGAAACGGTCAGAAGCGTGCTGGGCGCTGTGGAACACGTAAGAAGTGGTCTGATATATAGGAACTGCGCGGGAATCGGTTGCCGGGTCTGCCTGTTCCTGACCAACGTGGAGCTGAAGAGTTTCGAAATGGAGCTTGTTCTGAGTCGTCATATTATTTAAATCCTCTTGTGCGCTTTTGCGCAAATTTTCGCGTTCGCCCGATCGTTTTGTAACTGTTGGCGTCGGGCGACGCGATTGTTAATGGGTTTGCTCAATCCTGAGCGTTAAAATTTTGCGGTATTAGGCCCGCCTGCCTTCGGCTAGATTATACATTCGACATCGCATAGCGAAATCCTCCAGGCTTTTCCCTTGCGGGGTGCCTCGTTCGTTTGACGTGCATAATTTAAAAACTTAATCCTACTAGTCCAATAGGAAAGTAGGGTGAATTATAAAAATTTTTAAGAAAAGTTGCTTATCTATAAGCAAAAACTATAACAAGACCGCAATTTTGGTAATAACGAGGGGAATTTTGCTGTCATTCCCGCCTCCGAGCGGGAATCTCCCTTATCTTTCGTACTTATTTACGAGAGCCTTCGCCGTTTCCAGTATCATCTGCCTCAACTTTTTCGGCTGTTCGACCGTCGCGATGTTCCCATAATACATAATCCACTGCTTGAGTAGCTCGTTTACCTCGACCTTCATTGTCACGCGGATCTCGTCGCCTGGCGCATCTTCCATTTTCATGGAGCGGTGGTACGGGCGTTCCTTCAAAAAGTTCTTGGCGTATTTCGGGAAGTAAATGACAACCTTTTCTTCTTGCGGATTTTGATCGCCCAAAAGCAGTGCCCCCGTGCGGATGCGCTTGCGCAACGATTCGACCACCTTCGAGTCTTCTTCAAAAGTTTCCTTCAGCAATTTTACCGACTCGATGCGCTGCAATTTTAACGCGTAAGTTTTGTCGGGGTGGTGCTGCGAAACGCAACCGATATAAATGTCTCCATGACTTATAGCGACCATCAGCGGAACGCGTGGCTTATCCGATGGCGTTCCCCAGTTGTCTGTGTATTTTATCTGTACTTTCCGCTTTTGACGAATCGCGTTCAGAATAGTCGGCAGGTTCTTGCTCACGTCTTCGTCGTAATTTGGCGGAGTCCCCATAAAGAGAATGCGGCCGTTCAATTCTTTCGAATAGCTCTTCAGAACGTCTTGCTGCTTCGCAGGCAAATCCTGCGTGATTCTCTTGGTGAGGTCTTCGATAAGGCTTGATGTTGTCGGGTACAAGTTCGCGATGCGCTGCAAAAAGACAAAATGCAAAACCATGTCGCCAAAATCCGGGAATATGAGCTTGTTCGCACGTTCAAGCGCTGCCTGGTAATAAGTCTTGCCGCTGTCAGTAATGCGTTGGATGTAACGGCTTTCGAGATTTGTCAATGCCTGCATATCGCGCTGCACACTTCGCAATTCATTTGCGGGAATATCCAAATGCTGCATGATATCCGTAACGCTATAACGATTGTTATAGTGTGCCATCAGGTACACAAAAATTCGCACCATGCGTTCGCCGCGACCCGGATTTTCCATAAGACCTCGCTTAAACATGTCATTCCCCTAACGGGGCCTGACTAGTTCGCCTCGGATATAGAAACATGCAAGCATGTTTCTGCATCACTCGGCTCCTTTGTCATTCCCGCCTCTGAGCGGGAATCTCCCTTTCCTTTCAATATAAATAAATCCGACGACATCTATTGTCGCCTGACAATACTATATTTCTTTCTATGCCGACCTTCACTAAGTACATCCAAAACGAAGAACACTATTCCGAAGTCATTTCCCGTATCGCAACAGTCCGCGAAACGCTCTGGATCGGTACCGCCGACATCAAGGATGTTTACGTCAAACAGAACGGTGAATCAATTCCGCTGCTTGGACAACTCGCAGGACTCCTCAAGCGTGGCGTGGGCGTGCGGCTCATTCACGCCAAGGAACCCGGCCCGAACTTCCGCGAAGATTTCGACCGCTATAAGATTCTCGCGACCGATCTCGAACGCGTCATGTGTCCGAGGGTCCATTTCAAGATGATGATTTTCGATCTAGAAACCGCCTACATCGGCTCCGCAAACTTGACAGGCGCTGGCATTGGCTTGAAAAGTTCCCTCCGCCGCAACTTTGAGGCGGGAATCCTCACGAACGACCCGCAAATCGTCGAACCCGCCATTGAACAATTCGATACGCTTTGGATGGGCGCCCACTGCGAAAAGTGTGGCCGCCAAGAATTCTGCGGAGATAGAATCAAGTAGCATCTTGAACGAAAAAAACATATTTCCGTTCATTTCGATGAAGGTTCTGAAAAAGTGCTATGTGTTTTTTGAGGCTTTTGAGTAACATTGCAACTTGGAACAGTTAAAAATGGATTTTATGGATTTTTTTTTACCCTTCTTTTATTTTGAGGTTAATTTTATACCGGGTGCAATAATTGAGGCTCTGTTTTGAAATGGTGAGCGGGAGGGACGATAAAGTAAAAAAATGCTGGTTTGACGATGATGCAGATTTGTCTTTTCTCAATAAGACAATTCTTATAAAAGGATGAAAAACACGAAATCAATTGGAGGAAGGTCAATGACGGTATGGAAAGTTGGTTGCCGTTGGAGTAAAAATGGAAACGAAAATTCCAAAATTATTTCTGTTTTTAGGCGTAATGGATTAATTTTTGTTGGGGAGCAGAAAGACGAATTTAAGAAAATAAGGAAAGGTGACTTAATTGCCATAGCCGATGGTTATAAGGTTGTCTCTGTTGCTAAGGCAACTTGTAATGCCGTATTTTTAAAGGATCTCAATCCGATAATCCGAATACGCGGCAATGAATGGAATATTATCGATAAGGATTGGGCTCTTGAAAACGCTATTGGTGTAACAGCAAAGATATTTGATCTTCAGGAACCAAATGAATCGTTAAATGAAACATCTGATAATCAACAAATTTTGTACAAAAAACGAGGATCCTGTTGTAGGGCTATTCAAATAGCAGACAAAGTTGAGAATCTATATGAAATGTGCGCAACTTCTTCTGAAAAATTCGATATTGATTGTAAAAGGTGCTCTCTGAAAGATTTGCTTGATTCCAAGACTCATTATGTAATCCCTGTTTATCAGCGTGAATATTCCTGGGGTGAACCGCAGATTACTAAGTTCGTGCGGGATTTGTTGCTAGGTTTTTGTGGCGTTTCCGGTTTTGATGAAGATGAGAATGGTAAGAAGAAACTTCTACCAAAAGTAAATCCTGCACCAATGTTTATTGGTACGATGCAGTTGTCTTGTCGCAAGTATATTACAAAGAAAGAGCATGAACAAGATGTGATTGACGGTCAGCAACGTTTCAGTACGCTTTTATGTTTATTGAAATACCTATCATTTCTTTGTGACGCTTCAGATATTCGATTCACCGATATTCTTGAATCTAGAGTAAATAAAGGCAAGGAAGATGAATTTTTAAGCGAAGCGATGTCTTTTGATTCTTTAGAGATTTTGAATAATGATTGTTCTAGTAACAAATATTTAGAAAATATTAAGCTAATTAAAGAAACATTTGAGGAATTAGATTTCCCATTCGAATGTTATGCGGATTTGCTGAAATATATTAAGGATAATATTTGGTTTGTTGTAATAACTACAAAGGCAGGTATTTCTAAAACATTGGAAATTTTCAATACGATTAATACCGCTGGTCTTGACTTGAATGGTGGTGATTTATTTAAGGTGAGATTGTATGAATACCTTAAAGACAAAAGGGGAGAAAATCAATTTGATGGCATAGATAGTTTATACAATCAGATAAAAGAGTCAAATCTAGAATGGCGAATTAATCATAATTTCGACTTAGTGAATGTTGACATGGTTCGTGATGTCTATAAAACATATTTGATTACTAAGTTTGATTTGCCCAAATCTATGTACGAATGGGGAACCGACCGTTTTTATGACACGCTATTTGATGTTTGTCTAGATGTTGCTCCACATCAGGAATTAAACACCAATAAGGCACACGGGGTTGTTCTTTGTTTAGAGGATTTGCAAAAAGTTAAAGATGCCATTATTCGTTGGAATAAAAGAAATGTTGATTCGCAAGAAAAGATGATTGCCGACCTATTGGTTTGCAAGTCGCGGTATGGAAGATATTGGCAATATCCTATCCTCTATTTACTGTTTATGAATGAAAATAATGTAGAGAATGTCTATGAAACATGGCAATTGCTTGCAAGAATTTTCTTTGCGTATAGTATTTATTATGCGAAGATTGTAAACGAAGGAAAAAATTTTATGTATGGTATTTACAAAATGCTGTGCAATAAAGATGCTGCAAATCTTGTGAAAAATTTAGAAGAACGAAAAATAGGATTGCAATGGATGGTGAATAATGTATTAACTGGCTCCATCACGGATAATCAAAAAAAGAAGGATTTAATCTGCATTGTGTCTGCATTCCTCAAAGAACCCTCTATATCGGATGAACTTGGTATAGAGCAACTGAGAAACCGACTTTCTTGGGGTTTTGATGTGGAACATATTCATGCCACAGGAGATGGAGCTGTAGAAGTAGACTGGATTCTTCAAAATAGCATTGGTAATTTAATGCTGCTAGAATATGATATTAATCGTTCTATAAAGGATAAGCCGTTTGAAGAAAAGGTAAAACGCTATCGGAAAAGTAAATATGCTGTTGCTCAACAAATGGCGGAAATGAAATGTTGGGAAAAACAACAAATTCAGGGGCGAAAAGAATCAGAGAAAAAAGCGATATTGAATTTTTATAATCAAACTTGATAAATCTTATGCTTGTAGATAATTAAACTAATTTCTCGCACGACATTAATTGTCGTGCGTTTCTTTTATATTGCATGGTGCAAAATTGAGGTTAAAACCATGCAGTTACATTACGAAAATACAACCGAAAATTACTTTAAAAATAAGCGCGAAATGCTTGGTAAAGAGGGTGTCTCTGAAAAGTCTCTGAGCGGTCAGCCGACTTTTATAGACTTGAAAATTATGGAATTTTGGAGCCGCTTTATGCGGTATTATCCAGATGGGGATTGTCGGGTCTTTTGCGACAAGTATATGACGGATGAATGCGTTGCGGCTTTTTTGGATAGAGTGTGTGAAGCCCGTGAATGCATTGAACTTCCTACTGGAATTACGACGGAGATTGAGGATAAGTGGTACAAGTCGAAGGACCTTCTCGAAGAATTCCATAAAAGCCGAAGAATCATTTTTGCTAGGCATTTCCTGGACTTTGTTGCTCATTGGGGCGATGGTGATGCTTATACACGTCAGTTGCTTTCTCGGTCAATTCAAGAGTGTTCCGCAAATTGGCTTGCTGGTGGATGCGATGAAAGTGATGTGTCGATGCAGAGGACTTTTGAATTGAAGCGTCTTTTCCATCTTTCTGATGAAGCCTTGGATCTTGTGCTGTATTTATGGCTGCGCGATCATCATAACATGTTTTTTAAGGTTGAAAAAATCTCGAAGATGTTCGATTACTTTGACTCGTCTGAGCGGGGGTCGTTTAGGCGAATTTCTTTGATTGCGGGGCTGGAGCCGGCGACATTGCATGAACTCTGTTCAAAGGAGAGCGCGCTTATCAAGTTCCAGTTGGTGCGTGTGGAGGAAACGAATCGAAATGCAGATTTGAAAATCAAGCGGTGTGAACTGTATTTGGCGAGCGAGGTAAGCGATTTTCTGTATGGATTTTCGGATATGTCAAGGATTATGGATTTGAAAACGGCGCCAAAGCCTTGCGTCAATTATGCCCAGATTTCCAAGACGAATCCGCAGGCGTCCTTTGTTTTGCAGATGCTGAAAACTCATCAGAAGGGCTCGCCACTCAATATCCTTTTTTACGGTCGTGAAGGAACGGGAAAAACGGAACTTGCGAAAGCGCTTGCTCAGGAGTTGAATGTTCCTTTGTTTGCCGTGGGCTTGGGTGACGAATCTATGGATAAGGAATCCCTTTTGCAGACTCGTTTGCGTTCCATGTTGCTTGCCGATTGGGAATGTGAACGGAGTGGTGGCGTAATCCTGATGGATGAGGCTGATTTGGTTTTGAATCAGGCGGAGAAAGGTTTGCTGAATATCATTTTTGAAAATCTGAAAACGCCTGTCATTTGGATTACGAATAATATTGCGTGTATTGAAAATAGTACTCGTCGCCGGTTTGACTATTCTCTGGAATTCTTCACGTTCAGTAATAAGGAACGCGTTGCAATTTGGCAGTCTGTTCTTGAAGCGCAACAAGCGGAATCGATTTTGTGCAACGACGAAATAGAAAGTATTGCGAAGGAGATTCCCGTGATGGCGGGGAGCATTACTTTGGCGGTTCGTCAGGCGCAGCGGATGCTGGCGGCGGATTTTTCCCCGTTGAACGTGGTTCGTGAAATTGCGTCGTCTCATGCCAAACTTTTGGGCATATCGATGGGCTCGCAAGAGGCTAAAGGAAACGAGTATAATATGGAATGTGTCCGCATTTCTAGCGGGGATGTAAAGAATATTGATTATGTCGTTCCGATGCTCAAAAATTTCGATGCGCAATGGCGTGCTTCAAAATTGAATGGACGCAGAGAAAACTTGAACATCTTTTTGTACGGTCCTCCGGGAACAGGGAAGTCGGCTTATGCAAAGCATATTGCTCAAGATATTCTTGGTCGTGATTTGCTTGTGAAGCGTACAAGCGATATCCTTGGTGGAATTGTGGGCGATACGGAACGCAACATTCGTGAAATGTTCAGAGAAGCTGAACAGAGTGATGCTATTCTTTTCATTGACGAGGCTGATAGTTTCTTTGAAAATCGAGGCAATGCAAAAAATCACTGGGAAGTGACTTTGGTAAATGAGTTTATATGCCAAATGGATTCGTTCAACGGAATGCTTATTGCAGCCACGAATTACGAGAACGTTTTGGATTGGGCAATCCGTCGGCGTTTTCAGCTGAAGCTGGCGTTTGACTATATGGACTCTAAGCAGGTTTCGAAAACATGGACATCGTTTTTTGGGGATAAATGTCCAAGAGAAGTTCTTGCTTGCGATAATGTGTCCATTAGCGATTTTCAGAATGTTCGCCGTAAACTAGCGTATGTTCCCGCCGACTTGCGCACGCGAGAACTGATTACGCAGAACATGCTCGAAGAAATCGCCAACAAAGATGACCATCAAGGACGCAGATTGGGGCTGTAATTTATTTTACAGTAAAGTTACAAAACGTCGCTTGCCACTATATTCAAATATTGATTCATTAATGCATGACCCTTGAAAAGGCCTCAGGCATCCGAAAAAAAATCGGATGCTTTTCTTTTTTCAAAACTAGGAGGCTGAATGAGTCAGGAAAAACGCGGCCGTATTGCTTTTGTGATGCTGTTGCAGTTATGTCTAGAATTGCAAATCGAAACGGTAAAATGTATATTAGGAGAACAAATATGGCCTTAGCAATTAGCAATATCCCGATTTTGACGGATGCGGTGGCGGAATCTTTCGTGAAAAATGCGGAAGAGGCCGAACGTAACTGCGGATCCATTGACTTTACTCGGCAACATTCCGAGTGGAGTGGGTTTGATATGCGCAATGCTGCACGAATTGATAAACTAAGGGCTGAAGGAAAATGGCCTTTTTAGAATCTAATTGCATTCGCACGGCTCTGACTCTATCAGTTTTAAATCGTTGTAATACTTTTTCTTGTGGTAACGAAGACCTTGATTCGTTCTTTTCTAGGGATGCCGTTAAGTATAGCCAACAGCTGATGGGTAAAAAGAAACAGATAGGCAAAAATCTACCTTGGGAAAAACGGGATTTGATATATCCTGCGGTGTTGATAGGTCGACTTGGTGTAGGTGTACCTTTTAAGAAACTAAAGTTGCAAGAGCTGATTCTATTTTATAGCCCCTTCAAATACTCTTCTACATTCAAATAATTGATATCCCCAAAGCGGTCTTTTGCTCCGCGGTAGATGACGTTCTTGCTTAAGATTTTCCCGTAGCGAAATTCCGTCTCGGCGCATTTCTTGGGGTCAAGCAAGTGGCGACATTGCTCTTTGGCGATTTTGTCGCTATGCTTGATTTCGTAAATTTCGGAACAGGCGCTTTGCGGGTCGAAAACCACCATGTCGAACTCGCCAACGGCGAATTGCAATTGGAAAACTTGCTTTGTGGGGTTTGCAATTTTGGTCTCCAGGAGTACAATCTCTTCCATCATACGTCCGCGGATTTCGTCGAGAATTCGTTTCTCGATTGCCATACGCTCAGTAATCGGAACTTGTTTGAAAGTCTCGTCTAGCAAAAGGCTCTTGATGAGTGCTGATGCTTGGGCGTAACGGAGTCCTGGTTGCGAAAGAACTGTACGTGTGCGGTGCTCATTCAGGTTGGACATATTGACAATATCGATGTCGCAAGTTAAATCTAGTAAGTCAAGGTATTCCTTGATTTCTATGCGGTGTGGCTCGCTAATTTCTACAGATTGTTCTGCATTGTCCTTGATAAGCAAGAGATGTTTTAGTTGCTTGGTAAAAGCGTTAATGTCGATGCGGTCGAGAATGTCGGTGGGCTTGTTTCTGTCGCGACGCAGATTCGATGCCGATATTCTTAAATCGTTTGACTTAAATTTTTTAGTCAGTACGTCTATGGTGAATCTGTGGTTGACGTCTTCTACGATGCGGTTGATGGCGCTTGTCAATTCGCCTGCATTGTATAGATCTTGCAATGCACGGAAGTGCCCTTCGTGCTGGTAGCATTTGAGGGAATGTTGAATGTTGCGTGCAATGGCGGAATCCACGTAATCGTTTGCGCTTTTTTGTGTGGCGAAAGTAAACTTGTCTGTGTTGTAGTTGCTCCCGCCCATGCTCATCGTTCCGCCGAATTCGATAAATTTATCAATGCCTGCAATTCCAAGAACGTTTTCAAATTCACGATAGGGGATGAATGTTGTGTGCAATAAAATGCAACGGTCGTAAAGTTGCTCGTCTTCAGAAAAAACAAATCCCAAAGAATCAGTCCCGGATAAAACCACTTTCATGCCGCCGGCGGCGAAAATATCGGAGAATAATGCGGCACCTTCGATGAAATCGTTTAGCAAGGTCACTTCGTCAATGAATACGTAACGAAAACCAAGCAATTCTAATTGTTTCAGGTCGTGGTTGACGTCAGCGAGCGAATGTCTAGAGCTCAGCTGAATAAACGCCGTTTTCTGTTGCATGTCGGCAGGCATTTCGCCAATAAGTTGGCGGATGAGCGTCGTTTTGCCTGTGCGACGTAGCCCGTATAGGATGAGAACTCGGTCGTTGTTTTCTCCGTAAATGTAATTGTGGAGCGTGCTAAAGCTTTCGCGTTTTTCCCATTTCATGACGGGTTCGAAAAAACGGGTGAGTTGTGCTCCAATTTTTATGTCGGTTTTGAGTTCGGGTTTTGCAGAATATGGAGCGATGTTTTCAGCAACCATCAGTTGCTGAATGTTTTTCGATGAATTCTTTTTCGCTTTTTCTGTCGCAATTTTTGCAGCGAGTTCCGCAAATTCATCATCCTTGACTCGGCGACTGTGCTGCTTGCCGTTTTCGGTCCATTGATAGTAAGCGTAACGCTTGCCGTTGATGGTCTTGAATGTAATTCCGCCGATGCTCATGCTCTCTCCTTTTAACTTTAATTTAACTTATTAAGTTAAAAAAGTCAAGAGCAAGTTAAATCACTCAGCTTGCGTTAATGCTTTCTGATAAATGTCGTTCATCACGAGGCCCGCAATCATAAACCCGAAAATGGCGGTGGCGTGAGCCATGGTGCCATTGATTTGGGCTTTGCTGCTGCACCATTCGTGATCGACGAGTTCGGCGTTCTTGAGTTCCGCTTCGCTACGTTCCTGACGGACTTTAGGACACATGCAAGCGGCGGTTCCGCAAGAAGAATTTTGACCGCGGTTTTTTAAGAGTTCGTCGCTGTAGACACACAACACTTTTTTGGCGAGCTTTTTCTTTTTGCGTTTGAACTTGTCGCGCAGTGCTCGGGCGAGCGGGCATCCGGCAACTTTCCAGAATTCGGCAACCTTGATTCGCGTCGGGTCCATCTTGAGGGCGGCGCCCATCGAAGAGAAAACGATGGCCTTGGTGCGTGTGGCGTGCCAAAGCAACTGCATCTTGTTTTCGAGACTGTCGATAGCGTCAATGATGTAGTCAAAAGTGTCCAGCTGGAATTTCTCGGTGTTCGCTTCTTCGTAGATGTCTTGCAACGCAATGATGTTTGCATGCGGGTTGATTTCTAACAAGCGATTCTTGAGAACTTCGACCTTGACTTGGCCCACGGTTTTTGTAGTGGCCATCAACTGTCGGTTCACGTTGGTAACGCATACGCGGTCAGAATCAACAAGGACGAGTTCCTTGATGCCGGAGCGGACCAAGCTCTCGGCACACCAGCTGCCGACTCCGCCGAGTCCAAAAATGATGACGCGTTTTTGATAGATACAGTCCATAACATCGTTCCCGAGAAGGAGCGATGTACGGTTGAAAATCCCTTTTTCAATTCCCATGAGAATCCTGCAAACTAGCGGAATTTACCCGAACAAACGCAAAACGCGTTTGATGCCAGCAACAAAACGGTCGATGTCGCGTTCAAGCGTGTACACGCCGAAGCTCAAACGGAGCGTGGCGTCCAGCCCAAAGCGGTCCATCACCGGTTGCGCGCAATGGTGTCCGCTGCGCACGGCGACGTTTTCTTCGTCAAGAATCATGGCCGCATCACCGACGGCGATTCCGTCCAACGTAATGCTGATAAGCGCTCCGCGTTCCTTCGGGTTGCCGAGGACTTTCACTTGCGGGATTTCTGCGAGCTGTTTCAGAGCGTACTGCGTAATTTGTTCTTCGTGCTTGCGGATGTTGTCGAGGCCGACGTTATTCAGCCATTCGATGGCTTTCCCAAGTCCGATGACTTCGGCAATGGCGGGCGTACCTGCTTCAAAGCGAGCCGGGACATCTGCGTAAGTTGTCTTTTCGAACGTGACGTTCTTGATCATTTCGCCACCGCCATGCCATGGCGGCATGCTGTCGAGCACGTCGTACTTGCCGTAAAGAACGCCGATGCCAGTCGGGCCGTACATCTTGTGGCCGCTGAAAGCGAGGAAATCGCAGTCGAGCTTCTGCACGTCAATTTTGATGTGGCTAGAACTCTGGGCGGCGTCAATCAAAATTTTTGCTTGCGGGGCGAGCTTACGGACGGTCGCAATGATTTCTGCAATCGGGTTCACGGTGCCGACGGAGTTGCTCACGTGGGCGACGGCGACCATCTTGGTGCGCGGTGTCAAAAGTTCCGGGAGCTTGGTTAAATCTAAATCGCCGTCATCGCGGACGGGAATGACCTTGATTTTTGCGCCCTTCATTTCGGCGACGAGCTGCCAGCTCACAATGTTCGCGTGGTGTTCCAAACCGCTGATTAAAATTTCATCGCCCGCTTCAAAGAACTTGCGTCCGTAGCTCCAAGCAACGAGATTGATGCTTTCGGTGGTGCCGCGCGTAAAGACGATTTCGTCTTCGGATTTTGCGTTGATGAATTTCGCAACGTCTTTGCGGGTCTTTTCAAAGGCTTCGGTCGTGCGTGCGCTGAGGCGGTAAACCCCGCGCTTTACGGAGCTATAGTGCTCGCGGTAAAAATCGTCCATCGCGTCGATGACGCTTGCGGGCTTCTGGGTCGTGGCGGTGCTGTCCAAAAAGGCGAGTGGCTTTGATTCTTTGTCGCCTGCGACCAACATCGGGAATTCATTGCGTAAGACTTCTGCGTTCATGCCCCAAAAGATAGAAATCCTCTATAGCCGGAGTCAAATTCAAGTAAAATATTATTAGAGTTCAAGATTTTTTTTGATTATTCGTTAGGGATTGTTTATAATTCGTTATATATTAAAACTATTCATGTATCATCCCGACTTAGGATTTGTCATCCCGAGCGAAGTCGAGGGATCCAGTTAAGTTTCAAAAGAGGAAAAAATGAAAAAGTTTTTTGTGGCAAGTTTGATTTGTTCTGCAATTTTGGCGCAGGGTGGTTTTGCCCAGGAAGCGCTCCGCAATGCCGTTGATTCCAATAATTGGAAAAAGGTTAAAAAGATTGTCAATTCCGGCGAACTTGAAGAAATCTATTGCGGCAAGATGTCTGCAAAGAATGCGGCGAACATTTATGGCAAGCATTTTAAGCAGATGCCGGATGAAGCGTTTGCCGCCTGCCCGTCCCAGTTTGCGTATGGTTTTGGCCCGAAGGTGTGCTCGATGGCAAACGCCGCGAATGCCTGTTCGGGTGTCATCAAGTATTTGCTCGCTGATGGTGAAAAGGGAAGTGCAAAGGCTCTCAAGACGCTTGACGAGGTGGCTAAGGCGGCAACGAAGACAAAGGCTTTTGGAAAGCAGTCTCTCGTGAGTGTCGATACGACGGTCTGGAAACCGTGTCCCAAGAAAGGTGCTGCACGAACAAAGTGCATTGCCCAGTGCAAGGTGGATGCAAATTCCCTGATGGCGATTGACCACGATGTGAACTGCAAGACGAAACCTGAACAGATGGTGGACAAGACGATTAAGGTCTACAAGCCGTCCCCGGTTTTTGCAAGCTTGCGCGAAGGTCTTTTCGAAGGTTTCTGGAAGGCTCCGATGTCTGTTGCCGGGACGTATGCTGCACTCGCAGGCAAGTATGCCAAGGTGCTCTCGATTCCCGATACCGCAGTGACGGGTCTCCATTACGTGAAGACTTGGGCTGCCAAGCATAAGGGCGCTTCGCTCCCGGGCGGTCAGCTGTTCCGCTTCTGCACGGCCTGGAAGGGCAAGGTCGATCCAATTCTTTCTGAAGCTGGCTTCAGTACGCGCTGCCCGGTTTTCAAGAATTTTGTGGACAAGCGTGACAAACAAGTTTACAAGGTCAAGGAAATCGGTGGCGTGGACTGGTTCGTCGAGAACTTGAACTACAACGATCCTGATGGCTCGATTTGCTACGACCGCGACGATGCAAACTGCAAGACGTTCGGCCGTCTCTACACGCAAGAAGCCGCCAAGAAAGCTTGCCCGGCGGGCTACCATCTCGCCACAGATGCGGACTGGAAAAAGCTTGAAGAATACGCCGGTGGCGCACGCTCTGCGGCACTCAAGCTCAAGAGCAACGGCAGCGACGATTATGCCTTCACGGCCATGTTCGGTGGCTACGCTAACAAGACCGGCGTCTGCACGACGATGGGCGAGGGTGCTTACTTCTGGACTGCCGATTCCGAAGAGGATTCTCGTGGCAAGGCCCGCACAATGTTCAGCTCCGATAAGGATGTCGGCTCCATCTCCGTGGACCCGAGTTTCTATCTTGCGGTCCGTTGTGTAGCCGGAGCTAACGAGTGATGGAAAATTTGAACTCGGGCGCGTTTGCGCCCACTTGCACACGTGAAACTTGGGTCAAGCGCCAGGCGCTGATGGCCCGCGTCCGTGATTTCTTTGTTCGTCGTAATGCGCTCGAAGTCGAGACGCCTGTGCTTTCTGCATACGGCGGAACGGACCCGCAGCTCGATTACTTTGAGATCGAAGATCCGAAGCGGTTCATGATGACGAGCCCGGAATTTCACATGAAGCGCTTGCTTGCTGCAAAGTTCGGTGACATTTTCCAGATTACAAAGTCGTTCCGCAAGGATGAATTTGGCGGTCACCACAATAACGAGTTCTCGATGGTGGAATGGTACCGTGTGGGTATGATTCAAGACAAACTCATGGATGAAGTCGAAGACCTCGTGAGTGAAATCATTGGGACTAAACTAAACGCCCGCCGCACCCGCTGGATTGATGCTTTCAAGAACTACGCTGGCGTGAATCCGTTTTGCGAAAAGCTCACGGACTTTGCGGATGCTTGTAGCGCCCGCGAGATTCCTGTGCCCGAAAAGAGTGAGACGCTCACGCGCGAAGACTGGTGGGACTACCTCATGGTCTTCCTCGTGGAACCTGCACTCGCTAGTAACGGTCCCGAGTTCATCTTGGATTACCCGCCGTCGCAGGCGGCTCTGGCGCAGACGTACGTGGATGATGATGGTTACACGTGGGCCCGCCGCTTTGAGCTTTTTGTGAATCAAGTGGAACTTTGCAATGGTTACACGGAGCTTACGGATCCTGTGGAACAGCGTCGCCGTTTTTATGCTGATTTGGAAATCCGCAAGGGGATGAATAAGCCCTTACCGCCTATCGACGAACGGTTCCTTGCTGCTCTTGAATCGGGAATGCCAGCTTGCTCTGGTGTGGCGCTTGGGCTCGACCGCCTGTTCATGCTCGCTCTCGGTAAAGAAGAAATCGCCGACGTAATCCTCTTCCCAAGTCCTATTGCTTAACGCACACTCTCGTCATCCTGAGAGCGAATGCCCGAAGGATCCAGTTATTTTTCGTATTACAATCCCAGCAGTCTCTTTAGCTCGTGCCGGACTTTGAGTTCGTTGAGTGTCCCGACATCGACATGCTGGATCTTGTCGTCCTTATCGACCACGAAACTCACGGGAATCACGCCTGGGTTCCCTAGCGCCTTGAGCGCGTCGTAGTTCCAGTGGAGCATCGTCCACGGAATTTCCATGCTCTTCTTGTACTTGCGGGCGACCTTCTTGGAATCGTCTTCGTCGATCATCAGGATCCTGAGGCCCTTCGGGCCAAAATCTTCGTGGAATTTCTTAAGAATCGGCAGTTCCGCCCGGCATGATGGGCACCACGATGCGGTCAGCACAATGAGCGTTGCGGTTCCCTTTTCGCTCAGGTAGTCCGATTTGCCTCCCATCACATCGTCTGCCGTGAAGTTCACGACAGTCTCCGGGAAGTTCAGTTTGTAGCGGGACTTCGCCTCGATCGCATAAAACGCGAAGCCGAGGAAAATGACTGCCCCTACCCATGCGAGTATTTTATAAGTGGATGAACGCATTGCATAAAGAATTTATGAAATTTTTGGGCTTTTTAAATTATATTCTAGTGCATGGCATATAACATTCAAGATCTTTTAGCAGAAATGGTCAAACGTGGGGCCTCCGACTTGCACATTACGGCCGGTGCACCCCCTCTTATTCGTCTTTCCGGCAAGCTAACCCCCATCGGGGAGAATAAGCTCAAGCCCGACGAAACCATGCGTATGACTTACAGCTTGATGAATGAAGCCCAGAAAAAGACTTTTGAACAGCAAAAGGAATGCGACTTTTCATTCGGTATTGCAAATCTTGCGCGTTTCCGTGCGAACGCCTACTTGCAGCGTGGCTGCGTGGCGCTTGCCCTCCGTATTATTCCGCTTGATATCAAGACGTTTAAGGATCTCGGCCTCCCGAAGATCATGGCCGAATTTACGACCCGCCCTTCTGGCCTCGTGCTTGTGACGGGCGCTACCGGTTCTGGTAAGTCCACGACTCTCGCTGCCATGATCGACAAGATCAACAAGGAACGTCACGACCACATCTTGACGGTCGAAGACCCGATCGAATTCTTGCACAAGCATCAGGGATGCATGATCAACCAGCGCGAAGTCGGTAGCGATACGCACAGCTTTGCCCAGGCGTTGAAGATGGCCCTCCGTCAGGACCCGGACGTGGTGCTCATCGGCGAAATGCGTGACTTGGAAACGATCCGCTCGGCACTTACGATTGCAGAAACGGGTCACTTGACTTTTGCAACGCTTCATACAAACTCTTGCGTCCAGACGATTAACCGTGTGGTTGACGCCTTCCCGAAGGGTGAACAGCAGACCGTGCGTACACAGCTCTCGTTTGTGCTCCAAGGCGTCATCTGCCAGACCCTTTTGCCAAAGATTGGCGGTGGTCGCGTGATGGCGTACGAAGTCATGAACGTGACGCCGGGTATCCGCGCTTTGATTCGCGATGACAAGGTGCACCAGATTGAATCCATGATTGAAATTGGTCAGAAGTTCGGCATGAATACGATGAACATGTGCTTGTGCGACCTCGTCAAGAACCATAAGGTTGACCGTTTTGATGCGCTTGCTCGTTCGTCGAGTCCGGATCAGTTGGAACAGTTGTTTGTAAAGGAAGGGGTGTAATCGATGGCAGAATTTTTGTACAAGGCTCAAAACTCTCAGGGCAACAGCTTTGAAGGTACGCTTGAAGCAAAGGACAAGGCCGAAGCCGAAGCACTCCTGCTCCGTCGTCGCTTGGTCATTACAAGCCTCAAAAAGAAGCCGACCGAAATCAAGATCAAGATTGGTTCTGGCATCAAGACCGAAGACATCACCCGTTTTACGCGTATGTTCTCGTCTATGTGCTCGGCAGGTCTTCCGATGTTGCAGTGTTTGAACATTCTCGAAGCCCAGTGCGAAAACCCGGAACTCAAGAACGTTGTGCATAAACTCACTCAGTCGATTAACGGTGGTTCTTCTCTCGCTGATGCTCTAGCGCAGCATCCGAAAGTTTTTGATTCCCTGTATTGCAACATGGTGGCTGCCGGTGAAGCGGGCGGTATTCTTGAAGGCATCTTGGCTCGTCTGGCAGAAACGCTCGAAAACAACCAGCGCCTCAAACGCAAGGTGAAAAAAGCTTTGACGTACCCGGTGATGGTTATCATTGTGGGTATTGTCGTCGTGATTGCCCTTATGACGTTCGTGGTGCCGACATTTGCTGAACAGTTCGCCGCCCTTGATGCAGAACTCCCGGCTCCGACGCAAGTCGTGATGGATATTTCTGATTTTGTACGAAATAATGGTGCGTTTTTGTTTATCGCACTTATTATTGTCATATTTGCCTATAAGATGATAATGCGAATACCGCAAGCGCAATTTGCAATGGACAAGTTTACGCTAAAGGTCCCAAAACTAGGTGATTTGCAGATTAAGTCCGCAACAGCTGGCTTTGCGCGTACGCTCGGAACGCTTTTGAATGCTGGTGTTTCTGTGATGGATGCCTTGAAGGTGGTTGCTTCAACGGCTGGTAACAAGGTTGTTGAAAAGGCTATTTATAAAATATCGATTGGCATTGCAGGCGGTAAGTCGATTGCCGAGCCGATGGAAGAAGTGGGCATTTTCCCGCCCATGGTGATCCAGATGACTGGAGTCGGTGAAAAAACTGGTAACCTAGGCGGTATGCTTTTGAAACTCGCTGACTTCTACGATGAAGAAGTGGATGCCGCAGTCGATGCCGTCGTGAGTATGATTGAACCGCTCATTATCGTGTTCTTGGGCGGCGCCGTCGGTGGCCTTTTGATTGCTATGTATATGCCGATGTTTAGCATGGGCGACGCCATCAAGGGTTAAAATTTCGCTGAAAACACATCGCGATACGGTATCACGCTTTGGCTCACGTATTATTATACGCTACGCCAAAGCGTTCTTTGTCTCGCTCGGTTTTGAGCAAAATTTGGAAAGAATGGCTTTAGGCAAAATCTCATTTAAATTTTAAAGACGGGGATTCGACGTCTCGTCTTTTTGCATTGTCATGCCCGCCGCTGAGCGGGCATCTCCTATTTTGCTCTGTCATCCCGGCCTTGCGATGCGCTGAGCTTGCCGAAGTGTGCCGGGATCACCTTCTCGTATAACAAACCCTTCCTACTTCCTACCGCCTACGGTCTACTGCTTTCCCAGCCTGTGTATTTCGCGGTTTCGAGAATTTCGTTGGCGTTCTTGACGCGTTCTGCGGAAGGTGTTTGCGTGTCTTTAAGGGCGTAGTCGATGCCGAGTTCTTGGTACTTGCTAAGGGCAAATGCGTGGTAGGGGAGGACTTCGACGCGTTTGACGTTACTCAGCGTACGGATGAAGTCGCGGGTACGCGTGAGGGCTTCGTCATTGTCGCTGATGCCTGGCACGAGCACGTGGCGGATCCAGATGGGCTTTTGGATGCGGTCAAGGTAGCGGAAAAACTCGATGATGTTTTCGTTACTGTGGCCCGTGAGTTCCTTGTGCGCGTCGGCGTCGATGTGCTTGATGTCCACGAGCAAGAGGTCGGTGGATTTCATCAGCCGTTCGAACTTTGCAAACTGTTCGCCTGTGCTCCTGAACGTGACTCCGCTCGTGTCGATGCATGTGTGGACTCCCGCCGCTTTTGCCGCTTCGAAGAATTCAATCATGAAGTCGATTTGTGCGAGTGGTTCGCCGCCGCTTACGGTGATGCCGCCGTCGGTTCCCCAGTAGGGCTTGTAGCGTACGGCTTTTTTCAGCAGGTCTTCGGCGCTCATTTCGAACGATCCGTTCTCTGTCCCGTTTACACTTTTCGTCCCGAAATCCCATGTTTCCGGGTTGTGGCAGAACTTGCAGCGCATGGGACAGCCCTGCAAAAATACGACAAAGCGGATTCCCGGTCCATCGACCGATCCGAACGTTTCGAGCTTGTTGATTCTTCCGAGAGTCATGCTGTAAAAATAAAAAAGTCTTGCTCCGCATTAAAGTGATATTTCGTATTACAGAATAAAGTCTGTGATTTTATGCATAGGTCTAAACAATGCGAGATAAATAGTCAAATAATTTGAGGAAAATGATTGTTCGTCGTGAGAATGAAGGCGTCGGCCAAGGTGTATTCTTCGCAGTAGTGTGCAAAACGAGTGTTGCGACGGGCTGCTTGCAGACCGGCATAACCGAGTGAAGCCGCTGACGCCGTAGGCGTCAACTCCGAGCTGGGACCCCGCCCGCATGACGTGCTTTTTGCATTAAAAAAGAATCCTGGCGGTGAGCCGTATTCTCTATATAATACAAACCTCGAAAAAAATCCAATCATAGCGCGTCAGTACGCTATATTGCTTGAAAATTATTCGTTTTTAATTGAAAGTTCATTTATATTTAAAGGAGTGATAAGGAGGAATCTTTATGAAAAAATATTTGCTCGCTTTGATGGCTGTTGCAGCGGCCTTTGCAATGCTTACAGCTTGTTCCGATGAATCAGGCGTTAATAATGGCGTTGGCGGTTCTGCAAGTTTAAACACGGGATCTCAAAAATCCTCAGATTATGAAGTGGGGATTGGTTCGTGCGGTGGCGGGCATTTGGCAAAAAGAGCTGAATTTGGGGATGAATCCATTGATTTCGTTATGAACGAGGACGGTTCTGCTGTTTTTTTCTTGAATACGATTTCAGGTTGTGCCGAATATGGACATGTAACAGATGTTAAGTTGGAACGTCATGACGATACTTTATTGGTTCATGATGTTTTTGAATATTACCCAGATTATGATAGTCGCCCCATACATAATTGCCTTTGTTTTGCCGATTATAGAGTGAAAGTCCCTGTAGAGTATATTGGCGTCAAGTACCTAGAATTTCACGATGTTTACACCATCGTTTATAAGGATAAAGAGTAAGCGAAATTTTCTATCTTTGGCACCGTGCCAAGAATCATTAAGCTCACCGATAGAATCCAGTATTTACAGATGTCGAATGACCCGCTGAGTGCGGATGTCATCGCTGTGCGCGGCGATCGCGCGTGGTGGATTTTTGACGTAGGCGCGTGTGATGAGGCGGCGCAGTTTATCAACGCGCTGCCGCGCATTCCTGTAGAAGAAGCGGCGATTCCCGTTGATGAGAATGGGGCGAATCTTGCGGCATGTAACAATGCCGCGCGTCTTGCGAAAAATGTCGTCATTTCGCATTTCCATCGTGACCACTTGCTGAATGTACAGCGCATGTGCGGTGGCGAGATTTCGCTAGACATTGATGCGCTTTATGTGGGCGCCTACACTTCAAAAACATTCGGTGAAATTGAAGGCGTTGCAAAGAACGTCGTGATGGAATCGCTTTCGTTTGACGATGGTGTGCAGATCCAAATTTTACCGATGCCCAATAGCCATGCCAAGGGTTCGCTTGCGCTCATCGTGGATGATTTCGTTTTCTTGGGCGATGCGACTTACCCGATGGTGGGGCATGGCGCACCTGACGTTTATAACGTGCAGATTCTTGGCGAACAGATTAAGCTCTTGAAGTCTCTCACGCCGTCTCGTTTTTGCTTGAGTCATAAGCGTGGACTCGTACGCGATAAGACTTCCGTGATTCAGTTCCTCGAATCAGTTTACGCTCGCCGCCAGAAAAACGAAAATTACATCGTGGCATAGTTTTCGCGGCTTTTCAAAGCCTGCGTTCCCCAAAAATTTGCGGCATTCCCTAAAACAAAAAAGGTTCCCTTTCGGGAACCTTTTTAAGCTTTGTGGCTTCTCGCGAACGTTTGTTGCCTTGCGGCGTTGAGCGCTCGCGGCGCTTTTCAAAGCGATTAGAGCACACCGTGTGCCTGGCGGGCAATCACGTCGAGCTGCTGTTCGCGAGTGAGCTTGATGAAGCGCACAGCGTAGCCGGAAACGCGGATCGTGAAGTTCTGGTATTCTTCCTTTTCCGGATGTTCCATAGCGTCCTTGAGCTTTTCGACACCGAACACGTTCACGTTCAAGTGGTGGCTGCTCTGGCCGAAGTAGCCGTCGAGCACCTGCACGAGCTTGTTGGAACGTTCTTCGTCGTTGTGGCCGAGTGCATCCGGGTTGATCGTCTGCGTATTGCTGATGCCGTCCAAGGAGTATTCGTACGGGAGCTTTGCCACAGAGTTGAGCGATGCGAGGAGACCGTTCTTTTCAGCACCGTAGCTCGGGCTTGCACCAGGAGAGAACGGTTCGCCAGCCTTGCGGCCGTCCGGAAGGGTACCGGTAGCCTTACCGTAAACAACGTTACTCGTGATGGTAAGAATACTTGTGGTAGCTTCAGAATTGCGGTAAGTCGGAGTCTGCTTGATCTTGGCCATGAACGTCTTGAGGAGCCAAACAGCGATATCGTCGGCACGGTCGTCATCGTTTCCATAGCGCGGGAAGTCGCCGACAATCTGGAAGTCTTCAGCAAGGCCTGTAGCCGGATCGCGGATGACCTTGACCTTAGCGTACTTGATGGCAGAAAGGGAGTCGACAACGTGGCTGAAGCCTGCGATACCCGTAGCAAACGTGCGGCGGACATCCGTATCGATGAGGGCCATTTCGGCAGCTTCGTAGTAGTACTTATCGTGCATGTAGTGAATCAAGTTCAAGGTATTCACGTACAAGTGGGCAAGCCAGTCCATGTAAAGTTCGAACTTGTGGACAACTTCATCGTAGTCGAGGTATTCGCTAGAAATCGGCGGATATTCCGGGCCGACCTGCTGACCCTTCACGAGGCATTCATCCTTACCGCCGTTGATGGCGTAGAGGAGAGCCTTGGCGAGGTTTGCGCGGGCGCCGAAGAACTGCATTTCCTTACCGGTCTGGGTTGCAGAAACGCAGCAGCAGATGCTGTAGTCATCGCCCCAAATCGGACGCATCGTGTCATCGTTTTCGTACTGGATGGCGCTGGTCTTTACGGAGATTTCAGCAGCGAACTTCTTGAAGTTGTACGGAAGACGCGGGCTGTAGAGAATCGTGAGGTTCGGTTCCGGAGACGGACCCATGTTCACGAGAGTGTGCAAGAAACGGTAGTCGTTCTTGGTCACCTGATGGCGACCGTCCTGGCCGAGGCCAGCAACTTCGAGCGTAGCCCACACCGGGTCGCCGCTGAAGAGTTCATTGTAGCTTGTGATACGTGCGAACTTCACCATGCGAAGCTTCATCACGAAATGGTCGATGATTTCCTGAGCTTCGATTTCGGTGAGTGTGCCGTTCTGCAAGTCACGGGTCATGTAAATGTCGATGAAGGTCGAGACGCGGCCAACGCTCATGGCGGCACCGTTCTGCGTCTTGATGGCGGCGAGGTAGCCGAAGTAGAGCCACTGTACAGCTTCGTGAGCGTTCGTGGCCGGCTTCGAAATGTCGTAGCCGTAAATCTTTGCCATGGCCTTCATGCCTTCGAGAGCCTTGATCTGTTCGGCAAGTTCTTCGCGTTCACGAACAACGTGTTCGGTCATGTCCTTCTTGTCGGAGAGAGCCTTGTCGGCCTTCTTCTGTTCGATAAGATAGTCAACACCATAAAGGGCAACGCGGCGGTAGTCGCCGACGATACGGCCACGGCCGTAAGTATCCGGAAGACCCGTGATGATGTGGGCCTTGCGGGCCATACGCATATCCGGCGTGTAGGCATCGAATACGCCCTGGTTGTGAGTCTTGTGGAATTCCGTGAAGATGCGGTGGAGTTCTGCGCTCGGCGTGTAGCCGTAGTTCTTGCAGGATTCTTCCGCCATCTTGATACCGCCAAACGGCATGAATGCGCGCTTGAGCGGCTTGTCGGTCTGGAGACCTACGATCTTTTCGAGATCCTTGGTTTCATCGGCAATGTAGCCTGCCGGGTGGCTTGTGAGAGTGGAGACAACGTCCGTGTCCATGTCAAGGACGCCGCCCTTTGCGATTTCCTTCTTCTGAAGGTCTTGCAGTTCTGCCCAGAGCTTATTTGTTGCTTCGGTCGGACCCTGCAAGAAAGATTTGTCGCCGTCGTATGGGGTATAGTTCTTCTGGATGAAGTCGCGGACATTGATTTCTTCCTGCCAGCGACCGCCTCTAAAGCCAAGCCATGCTTCCTGCATAGTAACCTCTTTTGTCTCGGATCCGGCTGTAAATACAATTAAAAAGTTGTTTAACTTTTCAGCGTTGTAGAAAAAGATGGACCCGAATTTGTGCTTTTTTCTATCAATCTTTTTTGTAAAACGCAATATACATATTAAAAAAGGGGTGGGCAAGGTATAAAATGAGCCTTTTCAGCCGAAATAGGCGTTCCAAAAAGCTTACGGAAAGCTTATGTGGTCAATTTTTGAAAAAGTCGGTTTTTTTATGTAAAAGTGCTTCAAAAATATGTAAAATACGGTTGATACAGTTGGTTTTAAAATGCCTCTCGCTGGGCATACGATGCGAAAAAACAGAATCTATCTTATAGAAAAAGAAATTAAGAGGTCAACAATGAAAAAGATTCTTATCCCGATGGCTGCTGTGGCATTCTTCGCTGCCTGCTCCGAAGTAAATGATTCGTTTATCCCGGTTAATCCCGGTCAATCTGAAGTTTCTTCCAGCTCTGAAGCACAGCTCCCGCCTGCAGGTGAATCTTCCAGTTCCGAGGCTCTGATCGGAGATCAGTCTTCGAGTTCTGAAGCTCTTTTTCCGGAACTTTCTTCTAGTTCCACTGTGCTTCCTGAACTCTCTTCCAGCGCAGGTTCTCCGGCTGATCCGCAGTTCACCTACAAGGTTCCGTATTTGACAGAACTCGATCCGACCAAGACGTACACCTTCTACGGTGCAGAACTCACTGGTCTCGATCAGTTTAAGTATGGCCGTTACGAAGCTCGTATGAAGATGGCTGCCCTTTCCGGTTCTGTAAGCTCTATGTTCCTTTACTACGATGACTCCTGGAAAAAGGATGTTGAGCCGTGGAACGAAATTGATATTGAAGTCCTTGGAAAGGCTCCGGGTTCCTGGCAGTCTAACATCATTACCCGTGAAGGGGATCCGTCCATCAAGTCGAATACCGCTTCCGAAAGCAAGCCGCTTCATGACTTTGGTTTTGATGCCACCCAGGGTTTCCACCTGTTCGCGATTGTCTGGACGCCGGAATACGTGTCCTGGGAAATCGACAGTGTTGAAGTCCGTCGCGATACGCTTGGCATGAGCCGTGGCAAGCATGCCGATGCTGACCAGGTCGCTTTCTTGACCGAAAACCAGTCTCTTCGCTTTAACCTTTGGGCTTCCAAGAGCACTGCATGGACGGGTAAGTGGGCAGGAGGCGTTGGCCTTCCGATTGAACAGCAGATTGATTACGTCCGTGTCTACGCTTATGATGTAGCGACCAAGACCTTTACGCTTTCCTGGCAGGATGACTTCGATGGTGAAGATATCGATCCGCAGCGTTGGAGCAGGGGCGATTGGGAAATGGAACGCGTGAACCTTCGCCCGGACAATGTGATTGTCGAAAATGGTGTTTGCCGTCTTATCTTGGACTACGAAGCAAACTAAAAAAGTTTGGTGTATAGACGTAAGCCTCCCAGAGAAATCTGGGGGGCTTTTTGTGTGTCATTCCCGCTTTGAGCGGGAATCTCCTTTATAAAACATTTTTTGCTTTTCTCAAAATGTAAATGATTGTATATTGAATTCTAATCATTGGTCGTTAGTCATTAGTCGTTACTGTTTACTGCCTACTTCCTACTGATAACTAATACAGAGGTAATCATGAAAAAAATTTTCCTTACGGCTCTTGCCGCAATTTCGCTTGCTTTTATGGCTTGCGCCCCCTCCAAGCTAGACATTCAAGAGGCTTCGATTACAAGCGATGTGTTGATCGAAGTTCGTCAGGTGTTGAATGATTCTATTAGTTTGTATGTCGGAAACGTTTTCTATCTGAATTCGAAACAGATCGTGGCCGACGACATGTACCCGCTGCATGCAAGTACGCGTGACCCTGCTGAATTCGAAAAGCTCACGCCGACAGATGTGCTCAATAGCGATGAAGAGTTCCTGAATTACTTGCGCCGCAAGGCCCCGGACATGATGAACGTGGGCATCGTGATTGGCGAGACGGCGTACAACGAAGTTGGCTTTGACGAGACTGCTGCCGTCGAAAAGCTCACCAAGATTTTCCAGAAGATTCAGGGCGGTTCGCTCAAGCTTTTCCACGAAAAGAACGGTGAACTCACCGACATGAAGAAACTGTACTAGTTATTAGTCAATAGTCATTAGTTATTGGTACATTGTCATGCCCGCCTCCGTGCGGGCATCTCCTTTTTTTTCTAAATTCGTGCCCGTAAAAAATCAAAGGAATAGCTATGTCCGAAAAAATGACTTCTGCGCAAGTGCGCGAATCCTTTATCAAGTTCTTCGAATCCAAGGGCCACCTCTTCGTGCGTTCTTCGCCGGTGGTTCCGCATGACGACCCGACGCTCATGTTCACGAACGCGGGCATGAACCAGTTCAAGGCCATCTTCCTTGGCGACAATCCGAAGGGTTGGAAGCGCGTATGCAACAGCCAGAAGTGCCTCCGTGTGTCCGGTAAGCACAACGACCTCGACGTCGTGGGCCGCGACAACTACCACCACACCTTCTTCGAAATGCTCGGTAACTGGAGCTTCGGTGACTATTATAAGAAGGAAGCTATTGCTTGGGCATGGGAACTCCTCACCGAAGTTTGGAAGCTCCCGAAGGAACGCCTCTTTGCTACGGTCTATCAGGACGATGACGAAGCCTGGCAGATTTGGAAGGACGTGTCCGGCCTCCCGGATGACCGCATCATGCGCTTCGATGCTCACTCCAACTTCTGGGAAATGGGCGACACCGGTCCGTGCGGCCCGTGCTCCGAAATCCATTACGACCGTGGCGACCTCGCTACGCAGGCCGAAACGTTCAAGGACCCGATCAAGGGCGTGAACGGCGAAAACGACCGCTACATTGAAATCTGGAATAACGTGTTCATGCAGTACGAACGCGTGAGCGACGGCTCCCTCATTCCGCTCAAGGCCAAGAACGTCGATACCGGTATGGGCTTCGAACGTATCTGCGCTATTCTTCAGGGCAAGACCAGCAACTATGATACCGACGTGTTCACCCCGATTATCGCAAAGATCGCTGAACTCTCCGGCGTTCCGTACAACGATGGCGAAGCTGGCACCCCGCACCGCGTGATTGCCGACCACATCCGCGCTATTTCGTTTGCAATTGCTGACGGCGCACTCCCGTCTAACGAAGGCCGTGGCTACGTGCTCCGTCGAATCCTCCGCCGTGCTAGCCGCTTTGCTCGCCTGCTCGGTCAGAAGAAGCCGTTCATTTGCCAGCTCGTTCAGGTGCTTGCCGACACGATGGGCGATGCCTTCCCGGAAATTCGCGAGCGCAAGGAATTCGTCGCTTCTGTCATCAAGAGCGAAGAAGAAAGCTTTATTCGTACGCTTGACGCTGGTCTCGAACGCTTTGCCGCCATCTCCGCCGAACTCAAGAAGGGCGACAAGATTCCGGGCGACAAGGTGTTCCTCCTCTATGATACTTATGGATTCCCGCCGGACCTCACTGGCATTCTCGCCGAAGAAAAGGGCCTCCTCATTGATGAAGAAGGCTACGAAAAGTGCATGAATGAACAGAAGGAACGTGCCCGTGCCAACATGAAGCAGGGCATCAACACGATGGGTACCGAAGGCTGGACGCAGTACAGCGAAGCTAGCACGAACTTTGTCGGTTATGAACTCTCCGCTTGCGAAACGAAGGTTGTCCGCTGGCGCGAAGACAAGGGTGTTTTGAGCATCGTTCTCGAAACTTCTCCGTTCTACGCCGAAATGGGTGGCCAGGTTGGTGACAAGGGAACGCTCGTTTCCGCCGACCTCGAAATCCAGGTGTTCGACACCGTGAAGGTGAACGATACGGCCCTTTGCCGTGGTAAGGTTGTGAAGGGTACGGCTGACGAAAAGACGATGGGCGCCGTGTTCATGGCTACGGTCGATAACGATCGTCGCGCTGACATCCGCAAGAACCACTCCGCAACGCACTTGCTCCAGGCCGCTCTCCGCGAAGTGCTCGGCACTCACGTGCAGCAGCAGGGTAGCTTCGTTTCGAACGAACTCCTCCGCTTTGACTTCAGCCACTTTAATGCTATGACTGCTGAAGAAATCCAGAAGGTCGAAGACATCGTGAACGCGAAGGTCATGGAATGCTTGCCGGTCCACACCGACGTGATGGACGTCGATGAAGCTAAGGCTAGCGGTGCTATGGCTCTGTTCGGCGAAAAGTATGGCGACAAGGTCCGCGTCGTGAAGATGGGTGACGCTGGCGTCGAATTCTCCCGCGAACTTTGCGGTGGCTTGCATGTGCAGAACACCGGTAACATCGGTCTCGTGAAGATCGTTTCTGAATCTAGCGTGTCTGCTGGCGTACGCCGTATCGAAGCAGTCTCTGGCCGTGGCGCTCTCTCGCTGCTCCGCGCCGGTACGCAGATTCTCACGGCTCTCCGCGAACAGCTCCGCTGCAAGGATGCCGAAGTTCTCGACCGCATCCAGCAGGCGTTTGCCAAGACGCAGAACCTCGAAAAGAGCCTCCAGTCCGTGAAGCTCGAACTCGCAACGCTCGCTGCTGCCGAACTCTTGAACGGTGGCATCAACGTGATGGGCGTGAACCTCTACGTGCGCGAACTCTCCTTGCCGGATGAAAAGTACAAGAACTTGCTCGACGGTGTTCAGAACAAGCTTGATGTTGATAGCGTTGCCGTGATTGCAAACAAGGACAATGGTTCTGGTAGCATCGCCGTGATGGTTGGCAAGAACGTTCAGGCCAAGGGCATCAAGGCTGGCGACATCGTCAAGGATCTCGCCAAGGCTTGCAACGGTAAGGGCGGTGGCCGTCCGGACCGTGCTCAGGCTGGTACTCGCGAACCGGAAAAGATTGCCGAAGCTATCGCTAACGCTAACAACTGGATTCGAGCTAAACTGACCGCTCAGCCCTAAGTTCAAAAAAGAACGTGTGATTGGGCATCGCTCTCGCCACCACGGCTTGTTAATACAAGTCGCTTGTGGCTCACAATGCTCGGTGCATAATGTCATTCCCGCCTCCGAGCGGGAATCTCCTCCTATAAAAGGTGTTCCTCGCATTTATGCGTGGCGCCTTTTTTTTGTTTGTGGACCTGGGGCCGCGCGCTTCTCAATCTCGCGGCATTAAAACGCACTCGGCTCCTGCGCGCTTCTCGGTTGCGCGTCTCTCGTAAAAAAGCAACAGCCTGTTGCTTGCTTTTGCTATAGCTTGGTTCTATATTATACTCGTCAAAAGAAATGATAAACGATCAAAAATATTTTATTTGCAAAAGGAGAGTATTATGGAAGTACGAGAAGTTTTGCTTAAGTTGCGCTCGAATCAAAACCTGACCCAGGACCAGATGGCCGAACGCTTGCATGTAACGCGCCAAGCTGTGAGCCGCTGGGAAACTGGCGAAACCCAGCCGAATACCGAAATGCTCAAAGTCATCTCCCGTGAATTCGACGTGTCCATCAACACGTTGCTCGGCGCTCCGCGCCAACTCTTCTGCCAATGCTGCGGAATGCCTCTCAGCGAAGATTCCATGATCAGCCGTGAACCCAGCGGCGAATTCAACGAAGATTATTGCAAGTGGTGCTATACTGACGGTAAGTTTGTTTACAACGACAAGTCGGTCCTCCTCGATTTTCTGCTTTCGCACATGCCCAATCCCGACAATACTCCCGACGCAGAACGCCGCGCCTTTTTCGACAAACACCTCTCGCAACTAAAGCATTGGAAACAAGCGTAAAGCGTTTTGCACAAAATACGTATAGAAAAATCCTATAAAACGCTATAGTTAAATATATCTTGCTGATAACTCTTGCTAATCTTATCTTTTGTGCGAAAAAAATAGGAGAGTAAAAATGAATATCAGTAAGATTATTTTGTCTGTTGCTTTTGCCGCTATTGCTGCGTTTTCTGCCGAAGTCATCAAGGTTGGTGCGACTCCGGAGCCGCATGCTTCTATCTTGAACCTGGTAAAAGAGGACCTCGCCAAGGCGGGTTATGAACTCAAGGTTGTTGAGTTCACAGATTACGTGACTCCGAACGAGACGCTGGAATCTGGCGAATTAGATGCCAATTACTTCCAGCATTTGCCTTACCTCGAAAGTTTCAATAAAGAAAAGGGAACGCATCTTGTGAATGCGGGCGGCATTCATGTGGAACCTTTCGCACTTTATCCGTCGAAGAATTCCAAGAAAAAGGTCAAATCGCTTGCGGATTTGAAGAAAGGTGCAACGATTGCGATTCCGAACGACCCGACCAACGAAGGGCGCGCCTTGCTTTTGTTGCAGGCTGCTGGCCTTATTAAGCTTGATCCAAAGTCTGGCATCACTGCAACTCCCATTGATATTACCGAGAATCCGAAAAAGCTGAAGTTCAAGGAACTGGAGGCTGCTTCGCTCCCGCGCATTTTGCAGGATGTGGATGCGGCAGCCATCAACGGCAACTATGCGATTCCGGCAGGTCTTAATGCATCGTCTCATGGTTTGTTTGTTGAAAATGCGAGTTCGCCTTACGTGAATGTTATTGCGGTCAAGGCGGGTAACGAGAAGTCTGCAAAGATTCAGGCCTTGGTGAACGCCCTCAAGAGCGAAAAGGTCAAGAATTGGATTAAGGGCAAGTACACCAAGGGCGAAGTGGTTCCCGTTTTTTAGATTGCGTCAATGCAGCTTAGGCTCGAGCATCTCAATAAAACATACACGACAAAACGCGCAAGCGTCACGGCAGTCAAGGATGTTTCCCTTGATTTTCCTGATAATTCCATCATCGGCATTATCGGCAAGAGCGGGGCTGGCAAATCTTCGCTGTTGCGGCTTGCGAGTTTGTTAGAAACTCCCGATAGGGGCGAGGTCTATTACGATGGCGTTCGTGTGGACCATTTGCCAAAAAAAGAGCTGAACCGCCGTAGGCTCGAAATCGGAATGATTTTCCAGAATTTTAATTTGTTCAGTTCTCGCACGGCAGGCAAGAATGTGGCGTTCCCGCTGGAACTTGCAGGTTGGAACCGCCGCGATATCGACGCTCGCGTCAAAGAGATGCTTGCGCTTGTGGGCCTTGAAGACTGCGAGAAGTCGCCGATTACAACACTTTCGGGCGGTCAAAAACAGCGCGTGGCGATTGCACGTGCCTTGGCGCCGCGGCCGAACATTCTTTTTTGCGACGAAGCGACGAGTGCGCTCGACCCGCAGACGACTCACGAAATTCTGGACTTGATTAAGAAAATCCATGCAGGAATGAATCTCACAGTGGTGATGATTACGCACCAGATGGAAGTGGTGCGCGATGCATGCCAATATGTCGCTGTTGTAGACAAAGGTTATGTTATCGAGACGGGTGCGGTGTCGGATGTTTTCCGTTCGCCCAGGCACGAAATCACTCGTGAATTTTTATCGAACATCCGTCGCGAAGAAATCACAGTGGATTCCGCTATCGCTTATTTGCAGGCTCAAGGTTACGAGGTGAACAAAAGATGAGTCCTATAACAGAACTGGTTTTGCAATCGACTTGGGAAACTGTCGTCATGGTTTTCTTTTCGACGTTGTTCGCGATTCTTCTCGGATTTCCTCTTGGAATTTTCTTATTTGTCACATCTCCGCGCGGTATCGCTCCCAAAATTATTCCGTATCAATTAATTAGCCGTATCGTGAATGTGCTGCGTTCGTTCCCGTTCGTGATTTTGATGATTGTGCTGTTCCCGCTTTCCCGTGTGGTGTTGGGTACGGCGATTGGAACTGAGGCAACGATTATTCCGCTATCCATTGCGGCGGCTCCTTTTATTGCGCGCTTGACCGAAACGGCGTTGAACGAGGTGGACAAGGGCGTAATCCAGGCGGCTGTTGCCATGGGCGCATCCAAACGTCAGGTGGTGCGAAAAGTGTTGATTCCCGAAGCGCTTCCATCGATTATTTCTGGTGTTACTTTGACTATAATCACGCTGATTGGCTATTCGGCGATGGCGGGGGCAATCGGCGGGGGAGGTCTTGGTGATCTAGCCATCCGTTATGGCTACCAGCGTTTCCGTACTGACGTAATGATCGAATCGGTCGTTATCATCGTTGCGATGGTGGAGGTTATCCAGTTCCTCGGCAACAAGGCGGCAACTTTGGTGGTGAAATACCCTATCGGGAGTTTTGGACGCCAGAAAAGTCCTAAATAATTTCTTGAAACTTCTTTTTTTTTGTTGCAAAAAGCGTTTTTCTGCGGAACCCTTATTGCCAAGATTGCCTAATTATAATGTATAATTAGGGAGCAGGTTGGAAATATGGAGCCGTTATTTAATCTAGAAAGCATTTATGTTACAAACGTAATCGGGATAGTTCTGATTGCTGTCATGATTGTTTGTAATTTATGGCGTTTCCAGACGCGCAGCCGTGCGGACCGGAATTTGCTATTGATGATGTTCCTTGCTCTCACGAGCTGCATTGCCGACCCGATTTCCTATTCGATGAAGGGCGTGCCGGGAATTCTCCCCAAGATTTCGGTCTACGTGACTAGCTCTTGGCTTTTTGCGGCGAATATGCTTGCGAGCTTTTTTTGGGTACGCTTCCTGTCGTTTCATCTGAACGGTGGAATCCCGCGCCGTACAAGGATCGTGCTGGATTCTATTGTTGCCTTTGGTCTTATTTTACTCGTAATTAACCTTTTTGTTCCGATTGTGTTTTTTATCGATGAAAACAACCTCTACTCTAGAAGTTATCTGTATGTTGTTTATTTGATGATTGATTACTTGCTCGTTCTATATAGCTTGGTGACGTATTTTAAAGCGAGAGCAAATGGCGGATTCCTGAAATTTTTCCCGATTTGGGTCTATATTGTACCGATACTTATTGGAGGCGTTGTCCAGTCGCTTTACTATGGCATTTCGGTTATTCCCACAAGTATTGCAGTTTCGATTGCGGGTGTTCTTGCGAGCCTTCAGAACGAGATGATTTACCATGATCAGCTGACTGGTCTTTTTAACCGTTCTTATCTGCACTACATGCTGGAAAAATGTATGGTTCGTCCGAAAATCAAAATTTCGGGCATCATGATTGACCTGAACGGTTTTAAGCATATCAATGACAAATTTGGGCATGCCATGGGAGACGATGCGCTAGTGATGTCTGCGCGTCTCCTGAAATCGGCTGTGGGAAACGCCGGAAGTGTTATCCGCTATGCGGGCGATGAATTTATTATTTTGTTAAATACGCAGGATGACGAAGCGATAGAAAAATGCATAACAAAAATTCGGAATTTGTTTGATGATTTCAATAAGAACGCTTCTAAACCGTATGAATTGTCCGTTTCTGTCGGATCGCACAAGTTTGATATGAAGATGGAAAGTGTCGATACCTTCATCAATATTGCCGATGCCCGCATGTACGAAGACAAGAAGGCTTTCTATGCCTCTCATGCCAGGATGGATCGCCGTAAGCGATAGCTACCAATGTGGCGTGTGTTTTTGTTGAGATAAATTAGATTCAACCTGTAAACCTTGTATTCGTTTTTGCTAAATTTTGACTGTAAATTTTAAAATAAGGTATTGCCTTTAAAATTAAGGCTTTATCCAAAAATTACGGGTGGAATTTGAGATATGAACGATAATAGATCGTACAAGGAAATCCCTTTTCAAAATTTGGCGCCGATCGATAATGTCAAGGATGAGGTGTCTTTTAAAGCACTTGACTATGCGCTGTCCGAAAAGAAAATTCATAATGTGGCTCTGACAGGAAACTATGGCTCTGGAAAAAGCTCTGTCTTGGCGAGCTATATTAAGCAACAGAAGGATAAACATCAATTTCTTAATGTTTCATTAGCGACTTTTGCTGTTGAAAAAAAAGATGAAAAGACTTTAAGTAGCCAGAAAAAGCTTCCTAAAACAACAATCCATGCAATAGAAAAGAGCATATTGCAACAGATTTTTTATACAAAATCTGGTGAATGTTTTCCGTTTTCGCGATTTAATCGTGTGAAGAACATTGATAAAGCGAAAAGAATTTGGATTTCGATTTTTATCCTTATTATATCCATTGCGTCGATTGTCGTTGCAAAAACGAATTTTGAACAGATTAAGTTAGAAAATGTTACGCAGTTGAGTGGTTGGTCAATCGGGCTGCTTATTGTTGCTGTTGTTGGAATTATTGTTGCATTTATTGGCCTTTATCAAATCATCCCGTATATAAGCAGAATTGGATTTACAAAAATATTTGTTCCAAAAGCTGAAATAGAACTCGGAAAAAAGGATTCGGAATCCTTGCTGAATAAGCATCTGGACGAAATCTTGTATTTCTTTGAGGTTACAGATTATGATGTCGTTATCTTTGAAGACCTGGATCGGTTTAAAAATACGGAAATATTTATAAAGCTTCGTGAATTGAATACGCTTCTTAATAACTATGAGAATGTTAAACGTAAGCGAAAAATTGTTTTTATTTATGCGTTGCGCGATGAAGTGTTTAGGGATAGTTCCCGTACCAAGTTTTTTGACTTTATAATTCCTGTTATTCCTGTAATTAGTAACCAAAATTCTGGTGACGTTTTGGTTAATCTCAGAAAGCAAAATAAGGAAAGTGTGTTGAAGGAAATAGATGAAAATTTCCTTGAAGATATAGGCCTGTACGTAGATGATATGCGATTGTTGAAAAACAGCGTGAATGAATTTAAAATATATGACCAGAAAATAAATGTCGAAGATTATAAAACTAATGAGCAGGCTGATACTACCAAATTTCACGATAAAACAAGCCGTGATCGGAATAAAATTTTTGCCTTGGTGCTGTACAAAAATCTGTATCCTAAAGATTTTGCAGATCTAATTTGTAACAAAGGCGAACTGTATGAAGTGTTTAAAGAGAAAAAGCAATTGGCGGGTAAAAAAATACAGGAAATACAGAAAAAAATTCCTCCGTTGGAGGCGCAAATAGAAGTACTGGAAAAACAGGCTTTGAAAAATGTGAAAGAATTGCGTGTTTTATATGTTGCGACCGTATTTTCGAAAAGTTCGCGATATTCCTATGATATTGAAGATTTGTATGATTATGTTTCGGATGAAAAATTTGAAGAATTTTGGAAACAAGGCTTGTCAAGTCATGTTGCTTTTTTAAGTGCTCAAGAAGAAATTGATCCGCAATATACGTATGATCAACGTGAAAAAATGATAAAGGATAAATCGAATGAAGAAATTGCTAAAATAAAAAAGCAAATTGACGAATGTCGAAATGCGATTTCTGATATGGAACAGAAATCTATAAAAGATATGTTGCTGGATTTCCCTGAGATGGATTTTGTTTCTAAAATTAAATCCCCTCAAAAAAAGGAATTTGTTGATTATCTTTTGCGCCATGGATATATAGATGAAAATTATTCTCGCTATATCTCGTATTTTTATGGAAATTCATTAAGTGAAAATGATACGCGTTATTTACGGTTGATTAAGAATAACCAAGCTCCAAATGATGTCTTTCTGGAATTGAGCAATTTTGGAAAAGTTGTTAAGCGCATTCAGAAGCATGAGTGGAAATATTTTGCTGTTTTAAACCTTTCTTTATTGAAATATCTTTTGCAAATAAAAGACCGCCATTTAGATTATTTCTTAAATACGCTTTGGAAATATAAGCAGCAAAATTCAGATTGTACATTCTTAAGTGCATTGAATGTTGATTATGGTCTTACCCCAACTTTGTACAATAAGGTATATAAACTTTTTAATGATAAGAATAACTGGTTGCAAGTTCTTTTTGAAAAAGAAAGTAATAGTGTACGTTATAAATTCTTTAGATATACGGATTTTGAAGAGAAAAAAGATGATGTTGTAAATTTTCTGTCTAAGGATGTGTCTTTTTTGTATGATCCTGATGTGGAAGACGATAAAGAATTTGTTGCGGAAAAATTTGACACGTTAAATCTAAAGTTTAATCTTTTGAACGATACTCCTGAATATCCGATATATGATATTTTGTTGGAACAAAATGCGTATGTGATTTCAAAACAAAATTTTGATATAATTGTCAATCATGCTTTAGGGAATGATTTTAATCACCCCATTAATGATTATTATACACAAGTGTCCAAGATGCCGAATAAAAAGGTAAAGGCGTATGTAGACGAAAATATTGAAGATTTCGTTGATAAAGTTATGCTGTCGAGCGGTAAAAACATCGCAGAAAACGAAGATGCTTTTGTAGAATTGCTGAATATGGAGAACTTATCACGAGATACTAAAGCGGAACTAATTAAAAAGAACGATTGTGAAATATCTGATTTGACAAAAGTATCACTTGATAAATTGAAATCTACAGACGCAAAACAGATGGATTTATGTGAATTACTTTTTGCTCGTAGACGGGTAAAACTGTCTTGGAAGAATGTTTTTGAAAGTTTCAAACATAATGGCAATACTTTGAAGGAATACCTGAAAGATTACTTGCGCGATAAAAAGATTGTAGGTGAAATCGTTGAAAGTGTACTTTTGACACCGGATGATTTGAATAATGGAAATAATGAGATTGCACACATTTTCTATCAAAGTCTTTTAACTATTGATAAAATGCCATTGGAATGCTTTTCTTCATTAATAAGCATGTGCCCTTGGAAAGTTGATGATTTTGAATTGACCCGGTTTTCACAAGAAAAAATGAATTATTTGATAGAGTCGGGAATTCTAAAATTTACAGCTAAAAATTATGAACTTGTTAGAAGTCAGTTTTTAAGCCTGATTCCCAAATATGTTGGCTTGAACTTCGATGAGTTTATTGCGGCTTGTAAAAATTTATACGTGTCATTTGAGATATTAAGATTGTTGCTAGATAGTAGTGAGTTGGATAATGAACAAAAGAAAATCTTGCTGTCAACAGAATTTAATGCATGGCAAGATTTATGGAGGCTTGGTACTAATTGTGACTGGCTTGGCAAAAAGGTCATTGAATTGGGATATACTGGAAAAATATTTGTGCCTTTAAATTATATTGTCCGAAATTTGGATAATGCGTTAGATGTGAAGAAATTTATTTCGCTGCAAGAAGAGTATCTGAAAAACAACGAAATTGCGGATTTTATATATTCTAAAGGCCTTGATCTTTATAGATCCTGCATTTCAAAGAATGGAAAAAATGTGAAAGTTCCTAATACTCCTGAAGATTTGGCGTTTGTGAAAGTGCTGAAGAAAAAGGGTTTAATTGCTGGTTTTGACGTAGAAAAGGATAGTATTGTGGTTACTCAGCTTTCTCCTAATCAATAGTTCTCTCTTTTTCTATCTTTGCGCAGTATGAAATTTGAAGAACTTCCTTTGGCAAATCCATTGCAGCGGGCCGTCCGCGCTGTTGGTTACGAAACCCCGACCCCGATTCAAGAACGTTCCATCCCGAGTCTTCTCGAAGGCAAGGATCTCTTGGGAATTGCTCAGACGGGAACCGGTAAGACGGCAGCATTTGCACTCCCGATTTTGCAACGCTTGCTCGACTCCGGGAAGTTCCGTTCTCCCAAAACTTGCCGTGCATTGATTTTGTTGCCGACACGTGAACTCGCCATCCAGGTAGAAGACTGCTTCAAGGATTATGCGCAGTTCACGGCGATTTCGACGGCATGTATTTTTGGTGGCGTGAATGACAATCCGCAAAAGCAAAAGCTTGTTCGCGGTGTCGATGTGCTTGTCGCCACTCCGGGACGCTTGCTTGACTTGATTGGTCAAAAGGCGATATCGCTCAAGAAACTTGAATTCTTTGTGCTTGACGAGGCGGACCGCATGCTCGATATGGGCTTTATCCATGACATTCGCAAGGTTGTGGCGATGCTCCCGCAAGACCGACAGAATTTGTTCTTTAGCGCCACGATGCCGGAAGAAATTTCGAAACTTGCCGCGACGATTCTGCGCCCGAATCCGGTGCGTGTTGAAGTGGCGCCGCAGAGCACTCCGATTGAACGCATCCGTCAGGAGCTTTACCGCATTGACAAGCGCCGCAAGGGCGCGCTCCTCAAGGAACTCTTGGCGGAACATCCTGAAATGAAAAAGGTGCTCGTGTTCTGCCGTACCAAGCATGGTGCCGATAAAATTGTGCGCGTTCTTGAAAAGGCGGGCATCAAGTGTGCCGCTATTCATGGGAACAAGAGCCAGAACCGTCGTCAAGAAGCTCTCGGAAATTTCAAGTGCGAACAAATTCGAGTGCTTGTGGCAACAGATATTGCGGCGCGTGGCATTGATGTGGACGATGTGAGCCATGTGTTCAATTACGACTTGCCGAATGAGCATGAAACGTTCGTGCATCGCATTGGTCGTACAGCCCGTGCAGGGAAGGAAGGCGTTGCCATTTCGTTCTGCTCTCCGGACGAAGAATCCGATTTGCGCGGGATTGAAAAGCTTACACGCGTGAAAATCCCGGAAGGCGATCAGAGCATTTACGAGAAGCTCCCGCCTCCGCAAAAAGAGACTGCTGAAAGCATGATGCGTAATTCTCGCGGGCGCATGTCTCGCGAAGAAGCGCAGGCCCGCGCTGCTGAAACCCGCAACAATCGCGGTCCTCGCGGTCGCAAGGACAATCGCAATGAAAATCGCGAGAATGCCCGTAATGCAAATGCTGAAAATGCGCAGACGCGTCAGAATTCTCAACCGCACGATAAAAAGCCGCAGCGTAACAATGCTCCGCGCAATCACGAACAGAACTCTCGCAATGAATCTCGCAATCCTGCCCAGAATGTGAATGCGCAAAACGCTCCGACCGACAACACCCCGAATCCGCAAAACGGCGGTCGCCGTCATCGCCGTAACCGCCCGGGTTCCCGCGCTCGCCGCCGCATGCGCGAATCGCAATCCCAACAACAGTAAGAATCCCGCTCGCGGGCAACGCCCGCGCATCTTGTCATCTCGTCGTCCTGAGCGACGCGAAGGACCCAGTGAAGTCTTGAATTGCATTGTCGCCTCCGCCGGAGCCTCCATCTCGTCGTCCTGAGGGCGTAAGCCTGAAGGACCCAGTTATTTCTTGATCAAGCATCTCCTTTTACGTTGTCACCCCGTACGCGTTACGGGAGCGCCATTCTCTACTGAAATAAAATACAATACGTTTGTATTGTGAAAATTGCTTAAATTTTTATAAAATTTTCTAAAAACTTTAAAATTTTTATAAAAATCAATATTTTGTGTTGTAAATCTATTGCATTTTTAAAAAATAAGTTGTATATTTGATTTCAAGAACGAAACGGACAAAAGAGCCGCAATTCGTTTGTTTTTACGGACCCTAAAAAATTTAGGGATTGTCGTAAGGAGGAAAAATGAAAGAAATACTAGAATATACGAGCTATCGCCAGTATATTGCGGACTACTATGCCGATAAAAAGGCGAGTTCTGCGTTTACCTGGCAAACGTTCGCTACCGAAGCTGGCTTTTCTTCACGCGTTTATCTAAAATACGTGAGTGAAGGCCGTTTTAACTTAAGCGATTCGGCGACCGCTCGCGTGGCAGATGCCATGCGATTGGTGGATTACGAACGCGAATATTTCACCGAAATGGTCAAGTTCGACCATGCAAAAACGGATGATGAAAAGAAGGCCGCTTTCAATAAAATGCTTGCGATTGCGGATGCCCACAAGGCGAAAATCTTGGAAGGCGATGCGTTCCGCTTTTTCGAAAGCTGGAAAAATCCGGTCATCCGTGAACTTGCTCCATCGATGCCTGGCGCAAAGCCACTTGCGCTTGCACATGCATGCCGCCCGGAAATTACGGCAGCCGAAGTCAGCGATGTGCTGAATTTCCTTGTCAAAGGCGGGTTCCTAAAAAAAGATGACGATGGCAATTACGTACAAACGGACAAGTCCTTGACGACGGGACCTATGGGTGTGACGCCGGTCGCTGTCCGTACGATGCACCGCCAAATGGGCGAACTTGCGCTTGAGGCAATCGAAGGTGTCGCTCAGGACAAGCGAAATTTTTCGGGTGTCACGTTCGGCATCACGAAAGAAGGCTACGATGAAATCGTGCAAGAAATCGCCGATTGCCGTAAAAAAGTTATTGCCATTGCTCGGAAAAACGCCGCCACGGACGAAGTCTACCGTCTGAACATGCAGCTTTTTCCGCTGACAAATAAACAGGAATTAAAAAAATAGAGTTGGAGGAAACTATGAGTTTCTCGAAATTTAGCGGACAATTTGTCTGCACGATGGCGATGCTGCTCGCCTTTGTGTTCGCAGCGTGTTCTGAAAATTTAGCCGGCGGCACCGTCGAAGAAACAGGTGTGTATGCAAATCTTGAAAATATTACGATTCTCGGGAAGACGCACATGACAAAAACATTGGGCGGAGAAGGTTCCTATGTTGGGCGGATTGTTGTTGCGGGGCTTGAAAAAGGTTCAGTTGTTTCTCTTTATCAGTTGGATCCTAAATCGTTCGCAGTATCTGATTCTTCGATTACTGTGGTTGTTGATGACGAAGGTGTATTTGCCTTCCAAAATGTAACGCTTGAAAGTCCTTATGTTTTGATATCTGTGGTAAGGCCGGGTTCCGTAAGCATGTATCCTTATACCGTTCTTGCGGATGTGCGTGATTCGGATGGAGTGAATGTCGATATTTTGACGCATCTTGAAGCCTTGCGGGGGCTTTATCTCGTGCAGTCGGGAACGCCGTTTGTCCAGGCGAAAAAGCAGGCGCGAGCCGATGTGCTGTCGGCGTTCGGAATGTCCGGAGTTGCCGATGATATTAGGGACACGGATGCTCTGGAATATGCGGCGATGATTTCTGCGCTTACTAATGTTTTGCCTGCAAGTGCAATAAGTATTTACGCCATTAATATGCCTTCGGAAAATTCCAATATGAATAAGTTGTTTGAAGCGATTGCTGAGCGGGGAACTTTCTTGAATGTTGATTCTGCGTTGGATGAGGACTTTATTGATATTGTTTTTAGGCAAACTGATGGGCTGAGGGAGTATTTCAGCGTTCCTGCCATAGCGTATCAGAAGTTGAGTGATGAATGGGCTCGTGACTATCAAATAAGGTTGCGCGTGGTGGATTTCTATGCCGGAATGCTTGCGACTGCATTTGGTGCTGGACCGTGTGATCAGGGCCATGAAGGAAATGTCTTTGAGGCTCCGAGAGGGGGCGAGGATGGCGTTTTTGTGCCGGCCTATAATTTGGTCTGTCGTTCTGGGAAATGGAATTTGGTTCATAAGGAGATTGAGCATTCGATGGGTTCCATGGTGGACGACCGCGATGGACAAGTTTACAAGACGACTACAATTGATATTAATGGTGTGACGCAGACATGGATGGCCGAAAACTTGCGCTATGATGGAGCCGAAGGTGCGTCTTGCGGTGATGATGGCTGTAACTATAATTTTCTTGATGCGATGGGCTTGGATAGTTCCTATTTCATTTTTACTTATGCATATGAATCCTATGAGGCTTGTGTGGATTCTTTCCGAAATGTTGTTCAGGAGCCTTATGGTGGTACTGAAGTCTATTGTGCGAAGATTATGGCCGATCCGTGGGTCGAGCTTGATACGACCAAAGTGGATGTGAGCGATACTGCAAGGCTTCAAGGTGTGTGTCCAGTTGGATGGAGGCTCTCGAATCCTCGTGATTGGAAAAATCTGCTGTCGTTTGTTCAGGCTGAATTTGGCACGGATGATAATTCAAGTACACTTTATCTGTATGACCTTGCACCGTTTGGCAATCCCACAGGTGTCGGGTTGACTGCGCGTTATTCTATCATGTGGCTAGGGCATACTTCTGATTTTGTGCCGGATCCTTCTTCGGGGCTTCTTTCGGTGTATGGAACTGATCTTGCAACGGCTCCGGGGTACGCTGATATTTATGACGATTATGGTTATGTTAAGTGGGAGGATTTAGTAAATAGTGTCTATATAGGAAATAAGGGGATGAATTTTGCATCTGGAAATTCGCAAAATCTTGTCCGTTGCATCAAGAATTAATCGTTCTCGTTGAGCTGGAATGATTGGTGAAAAAGGAGGAAAAGGGAAGGCGAGCTGCGGCCCGCCTTCTTTTATATTACAATGAAATTTTGATTGACGTTGTCATGCCCGACTTGATCGGGAATCTCCCTTTCGTCATCCTGAGGGCGTAAGCCCGAAGGATCCAGTTATTTCTCATTATTGAGTTTCAGCCCAGCAATTTCTTTCTCGAGTTCTGCGGCTTGTGCGGCGAGTTTCTGTGCGAATTCTCGTGAAGCGGGCGCCTGCGAATCGACAATACGGTGGTTCGCCATTTTCATGAACTTTTCTACCTTGCGGATATCTTCGTGCGTTTTCTCGTTGCAGTACGTTCCCGCCATGCGCTCGAAAATGTATTCTTCCGCCTTTTTTGACAAATGAATCATGTCGTCATTGTAAAAGCGGTAGTCGCGCAGCTCGTCCATCACAATCTCGTAACTCGGGAAGTAGGTGACGGTTGCTGCAGATTCCGTGGCGCACTCCCTTATGACCTTTTCTATAGCAAGTTGCAAAGTCGCTTTCGAGAGCGTGTTCTCGTGTGCGCCATCGCTCAAGTGCCGTAACGGCGAAACCGTAAAGACAGTGTGTAGTTCGCGATTCTTGCCGAGTTCGTCATTGCGAACCGAAGGCGAAGCAATCCGGTCACGTTTTATTTTCTGCAAATCATGCACGATGCTTTTCAGCGCTTCGGCTGCGTGGTCCACGGAAATCATCTTGCGGATGAACAAGTTTGGATTTTGCCTATGGCAATTTGAAACGGCGATCCCGCTCTCTTTCAAAAAATACACGAACGCAGTTCCGAGCGTAATAAATACGACGTCGGCTTTTTGCAAAAACTCTCGCGCCTCGTGAGTGGCCGCATTCAGCTTTTCGATGCATTCCTCGCGAGTCGCCGCCGAAAGTGAACTGTGCGCATTCCAGCAGTGCCAAGGGCCGCAAATCTCGTTACGGTTCTCCGAAACGCCCAATCGCATGTCCTGGAAAACATCCGCTTCGCCAAATTTTTTCCCGTTTGCAATCGCCTTGATCTGCATCGCTGCCGAAAGCGGGTTGTAAACTGTTCCGAACGGATTTGCCAAAACATTGAATTTCCGCGCCCTAAACTGCGCCGAGATGTTGTCGGCAAAGCACGACCCGAAAAATGCGAGTCTGGATTTGTAGTCAATCTGCCAATCTGCTGCCGGAATATCGATTTTCGTAAAAAAGTCCATGAAGTAAATATAGTAGGATAATTCTACAATATTCTTTATATTGTGAAAATCTTAAATTTTCTAATCATTATTCAAAATCATTAAAATTCTTTTAAAAATCAATAAAATATATTGTAAAACTATTGATTTTTAAAAATTAAAGAGCTATATTTAAAATATCAAACAATCAGCCTGAGAAAGAGACTGAGTGTAGGGAGGAAAAATGAAAGATATACTTGAATATAGGGACTACCGCCAGTATATCGCAGACTACTACGCCGATCGAAAGGCGAAGTCGGCGTTTTCTTGGCAGGAGTTCGCCAAAACGGCGGGGTTTTCGTCGCCGGTTTATTTGAAATACGTGAGTGAAGGCCGCTTCAATTTGAGCGAAGAGGCTGCAACCCGCACAGCGCGGGCTATGCATCTTGCTGATTTCGAGTGCGAGTTCTTTGTCGAAATGGTCAAATTCGATCATGCGAAAAACGACACCGAAAAGCGAGCCGCATTCAGCAAAATGATTTCGATTGCGGATGCGAATAAGGCTAAAATCCTGGAAGGCGAGTCGTTCCGCTTTTTTGAAGACTGGAAAAATCCGGTGCTCCGTGAAC
>NZ_MWQI01000015.1 GCF_002210345.1 Fibrobacter sp. UWB4
GCACAAATCTACATGGATCGCATCCGTGTAAAGGAGACATTCTCTCATGGCTAAATACAAAGTAGCAGTCGCCACGAACGATGGCGTCAATGTCAATGTCCATTTTGGACATGCGGCAGCATTCGACATTTATGAAGTCGATGATGTGAGCGGGAAATTTGAAAAAGTTGAAGTCCGCGTAAAGCCGGAACACTGTGACGGTTCGTGCGGAGACGGAACGTGCGGGCGACAAGAAGTTGAACATTCATCAATGTTCGCGGCTGCAAAAAATCTTGCAGACTTGGATTACGTTCTTTGCCAACAGCTCGGTCCGCAAGCCATTCAGTCGTTAGCCCGATTTAACGTGCGCGCTTTTGATATTGCGCTCCCGATTGCAGACGCCATTGCCAAAATCAATGTATATCGAAACAAAGTTGCCGAACGCCTCGCCAGAATCAAGGGGTTGCAAAACAAGAATGTATAAAACCGCTTTTTTCAAAAAAAACATCTTGACGAAATAACAAAACGATTTTATATTAATTCCTACCAATTTCATAGGAATTTAAATGAATATTCAATTTGCAAATATTTGTTGTTTGAGCGGCCGATGTTGACGGGCGCTTATTGCGGTATTGAATGATTTTCTCGCCCGTGTAAGGTTCTCCTGCACGGGCTTTTTTATGGTCTTTTGACCACAACTCAAAAAAATTAAGGATTAAAACAATGGAAAGTTTAACGGCAAAACTTTGCGCTTTTGCCCGTGCCTGGCATTCGTCTCATTCGGACCATACGGTTTTCAATGACTTTTTGGCACTGGACTTTATGGGACAAGAAGAGTACGAGAAAGTTTCAAATTTCATCTTAAAGCGATTCCCGCAGGAATCGGAGAATTCGGTTGAATTTTTCAATCGAAAATATTTTCTTCCGATTGTACTTTCTCGAAGCCGCTTTGCCGAGGACCGCGTAAAACTTGAATCCCAGTCGGGAAAAATTCAATACGTGATTTGCGGAGCCGGTGTTGACACGTTCTCGTTTCGCAACAAGAATCCGAATGTCGAAGTTTTTGAACTCGATTTGCTCGCCACACAAAGCTACAAGAAAAAACGCATTCAAGAACTCCATTGGAACATTGCAGAAAATGTCCATTTTGTTGCAATTGACTTCAGCAAAGATCGAATTATAGACAAACTTGTAGAAAACGGTTTCGATCGTCAAAAGCCAACTGTTGTCAGCATATTGGGCGTTTCATATTATCTGCCGCTATCCGTATTTGCAGAAACGATTCGTCAGTTCTCGGAAATCGCAACAACAGGAATTTCGATCATCTTTGACTATCTGCAAAAGGGAGCGTTTACGGCTCCAGTTCTGCAACTGAAAAAGATTGTAGCTGATTGCGGAGAAACAATGGCGGAAGGTTTTCGCGATCATGAAGTTTTCGATGCGCTTGAACGCAACGGATTCAAGGTCGATGAATTTCTTGGAGAAAGCGCATTGCAGCAGCGCTATTTTCGGACGGGAAACCTTAAAGCGTTTGATTCCGTGCGTCTAATCGCAGCAATAAAGTGATTATAGGAAATCGTTATTGCTAGTTCCAGAAAAATAGTATAAAGAAATCTCTTGCCAAAGCGAAAGGCATTATCTAAATTAAAACCTACAAAAGAAATAGGATATAAAAATGAATTTTTCTTTCAATAGCTTGAATTTCGTGTGTTGTTGTCGATGTCGGACGGGCATCTAGTTTTTAGGCTATTCTTTTAAACAGATTCCCGCTCGGTTTTACGTTCCGCAGCGGGATTTTTTTATTCAAAAATTTCAAAAAAAACAAAGGCGCTATCACATAATAGCGTCACAGGAGATTATTATCTTATGGCACATTCCAACTACATCGAAACAAAACTCATTCACGGCGGCATTGATGGCGACAAGGTTACCGGAGCAGTCAACGTTCCCATTTACCAGACTTCGACCTACAAGCAATACGGTCTTGGCGAAAACTCGGGTTGGGAATACTCCCGTACAGGAAATCCGACGCGCGCTGCGTTGGAAGCCTTAATTGCAGAACTCGAAGGTGGCGTCGCAGGCTTTGCATTCGCTTCGGGCATGGCCGCCACGACAACCGTTCTTTCGCTTTTTAAGCAAGGCGACCGCATCATCATTTCAAGCAATGTCTACGGTGGCACATTCCGTGTCCTGGATAAAGTTTTCAAGAATCTTGGCATCAGCTATTCCATCGAAGATACGACCGATTTGAAGACGCTCGAAACCAAGATCACGCCCGATGTCAAGGCGTTCTTCGTTGAAAGCCCCGCAAACCCCCTCTTGACGGTGACGGACTTGGCAGGTGTTGCAGCCATCGCCAAGAAGCACAATATCTTGACCATCGTCGATAATACATTCATGACGCCTTATTTGCAGCGTCCGATTGAATTGGGCGCAGACATTGTAGTACACAGCGCTACAAAGTATCTTGGCGGTCATAGCGATTTGGTGGCAGGACTTGCCGTCGTCAATTCCAAGGAACTCGCTGAACGCCTCGCCTTTACGCAGAACGCAACAGGCGCAGTACTCGGACCTTTCGATTCCTTCCTTTTGATTCGCGGCATCAAGACGCTCGGCGTTCGCCTGGATCGTCATACCGAAAATGCCGAAACCATCGCCCGCTACCTCGAAAAGCACGAAGCCGTGAAGCACGTTTATTATCCGGGCCTCCCGACAGCACAAGGTTACGAAATCAACAAGAAGCAGGCTAAAAATGGCGGTGCCATGATTTCATTTGAACTCCGCGAAAACTACGACATCAAGAAATTCTTTAAAGCTCTGAAGCTCGTTTCTCTCGCCGAAAGCCTGGGTGGCGTTGAAAGTCTCGTATGCCATCCCGCCACAATGACACACGCGTCCATTCCAAAGGAAATCCGCGAAAAAGTCGGCATCACCGACGGACTCATCCGCTTGTCCGTGGGCATCGAAAAAGTCGACGATATCATCTCGGATGTAAACGCAGCCATTGAAGCGGCTAAGGCATAAGGAGCGGAATATGCATTACTACGAATCAATGAAATCCTTGATCGGGAAAACTCCGCTTGTCAAACTAACGCATGTCGGCATCCCTGAAGGCGTAAACTTATTTGTAAAGCTCGAACTTTGGAACCCTTCGGGCAGCGTAAAAGACCGCGCCGGGCTTTATATGGTCGAAGATGCGTTCGCCAAAGGAACGCTTAAACCCGGTGGAACGATTATCGAAGCAACAGCAGGCAATACAGGGCTTGGAATCGCCTTTGCGGCACTCAACCGCGGTGTGCGCGTGATTTTCGTGGTACCGACCAAATTCTCGCAAGAAAAGCAGACGCTATTGCGCGCTCTCGGAGCAGAACTCATCAACACCCCGCGCGAAGAAGGCATGCTTGGAGCCGAGAAAAAAGCCGAAGAATTGCTGAAGCAGATTCCGAATTCCATATCGCTCAGGCAATTCCACAACATGGCAAATCCGCGCGCCCATTACGAAACGACAGGTCCTGAAATTTACGACGATCTCGATGGACACGTCGATTATGTGGTGGCAGGCGCAGGGAGTGGCGGCACATACAGCGGCATTCTCAAAGCCCTCAAGGAACGCAACCCGAAAATCCAGGGTGTGTTGGCAGACCCCGTAGGCTCTACAATGGGCGGCGGCGAACACGGCGATTACAACATCGAAGGCATCGGAAATGATTTTATCGCCGACACCATGGATATGTCGCTTGTTGACCAGGTCATCAAAATCAACGATGACGATGCCTTTGGCGGCTCTCGTGAACTCGCCCAGAAAGAAGGAATCTTTGCAGGCTCTTCGTCGGGCGGCGCTTTCGCAGCAGCCAAGAAACTGATTGCATCAGGCGCAAAAGGAAACATTGTCTTCATTGCCCCTGACCGTGGCGACCGCTACTTTAGCAAGGGTTTGTACAAGTAATTAAATATTGGTTTAAGGATAGATTCGAGATAAAAGTAAAAAAAACGCCCCTGATGTTTAAAACATCAGGGGTTTTCTTAGTCGCTTTTATAAATCAATTAATTCGCCTTTGTCCAAAACAAAACCTTGCGCTTTACGAATTCAAAAAGCTCCATAATCGCAAGGACAACAATACCCGTCCAAAGGATTCCGGCAACCATGTTGGGGTAATCGGAATAGTCTGCATAAAATTGCACAAAATGCCCAAGCCCCGTATTTTCGCCAAAGAGTTCCGCGACAGTGAGCATAATGAACGAAAGCCCCATGCCTACGGAAAGCCCAGAAAAAATAGAAGGAAGGCTTGCGACAAAAGCAATTCTCCACAAATATTCAAATCGACCTATGCCGATGATGGCCGCATTCCGCTTGTACTTTTCAGGAATGTCAGCGGCACCGGCAGCGGTATTCAAATAGATGGGCCAAAAAGCGGCAATAAAAATGATGAATGTGGAAGAAAGGTAGAATGTCGGCAAAATGGCAATCGCATAAGGAATGTAAACATTCGGCGGAATGGGTGCTGCAAATCGAGAAATGGGTTTTAACATATTGCCCACCCAAGGAACAGATCCAGAAACAATTCCAAGGGAAATCCCAACGAAGGCCGCCGCAAAGTAAGCAGGAACAAGCTTTAGAAGCGACGCCCCAGCACTCCGCAAAAGTTCTTCACGCGAATTGAAAAGAGCTTCCGCAATCGCTTTTGGCGACGGAAACAAGTATTGACTACTCCATTCCGGGCCGCTACTGATGAGCGTCCAGATACCAAGCAACAACAGCAGGAATAAAAATCCCGAAAATTTAGATAGATATTTCACAAAAAATCTCATATGCCTGCACCCTCCAATACGGTATGGCCTAGTTTTTCAAGAATGTCCTTGTGGTAGGCTTCCTCGATTTCTACAATTGTTTTTTGGACTTTTTCGTTGCGGAACCATTCAGTGCGGCTTTTCTTCACCGGAAAATCCAAAGGGATATCAGCAATGATGCGGCCAGGCGTAGATCCCAATACGATAATCCGGCTCCCCAGATAAACAGCCTCGCGAATATCATGAGTCACAAACAAAGTTGTTATCGGACGGTCTTTTACGCCGCGACAAAGTTCAAGGACCAAATCCTGAAGGCTCGCACGATTTACAGGATCTAGCGCTCCAAAAGGTTCGTCCAAAAGAAGGGCGTCCGCCCCAACGCTTAACGCTCTAGCAATGGCTCCGCGTTGACGCATACCGCCCGAAAGTTCAAAGGGATATTTATTAAGGCTACCCGAAAGCCCCACCAAGTTCAAGTATTCTTCTGCCAAATGTTTTGCAAAACGCCCATTGACCTTTTTAGTCTTCTTGATCGCGAGCGAAACATTCTGGAGAAGCGTAAGCCAAGGAAAAAGGGTGTAGTCCTGAAAGACTACACTCCTTTCTGCGGAAGGCTTTTCAATTTCCTTTCCGTTCCAATAGACATGCCCCTCGTTCGGCTTAGTAAGCCCCGCGAGAAGGTTCAGCAAAGTGGTTTTGCCACTTCCGCTTTCGCCTAAGAGACACACAAACTCGCCAGGTTTGATTTTCAAGTTGATGTCTTTCAGGATGGGCTTACCATCGTAGGAAAAAACGAGATTTTTTACTTCAAAACCGCTTTGCGTTTGATTCATGTTGAAATTCCTTAATTCCTAGACTTAAATATTTTTTCTGCCTGAGCGTAGAATTCGGACTTCGGCTTTTGCTTGCGAATTTCGGCAAGCGCTTTGCGATAGTAGTCCGTGATGACATATTCAGAGACATTCTTGTCAGACTTGATGAATTCTGCATCCTTCAAGAAATCCCAGAAGAATTCGACGCCCTTAACATTCGGGTCGGTATCCTGCGTGACATAACCGCTATAGAAAGCCTTGTTGACGAGAGCCGTATCAAGCTTAATCCACTTCGCAATGATTTCAACGCTCCTCTTGTGATCATTCTGCACAACCTCCTCGGCTTCCAAAAGCGATTTAATCAAGCGCTTGTAAATATCGTCACGGCCTTCAAGCTTGCGGAGCGATGCAATCAGGCGGCAGCAGATATGCCCCGGATTGATATCCTTACTGCGGAGCACCACAGAAAGGCCTGCTTCTTCGGCACGGAGGTCATGCGGACCCCAAGTAACGCCAGCGTAAACGCTTCCGTTCTTTACGGCTTCAATAACGGCAGGCGGATTCTTGAGTTCTACGATGGAGACATCCTTGCGCCAATCGATACCTTCTTTTTTAAGGCCGCCACGAACAATGGCGTCGGCAGTTCCCAATCGGATCGTCGCGATTTTTTTGCCCTTGAGGTCGCTCAACTTCTTGACGGAACCGGCATTTTCCTTACGAGTAATAACGGCCTGGTCGCCACCCATGATACCGCCAATAACGCGAATGTCAGCACCCTGCGAAATGTGGATGAGCGGAGCAAGAGAGCCAAAGGCACCGGCGTCAAGCTTACCTGCGCGAACAGCGGCAATGCCGTCACCGGAATTCGAGAATTCCACCAAGGTCACGTCAAGTCCGTTCTTCTCGAAAATGCCAGCATCTTTCGCAATGTAGAATTTAGCATGTCCCGTCGAAGAAAGATAACCGATAGAAAGCTTATCTGCAGCAATTGTAGATGATACGCAGGCAAGAAGAAAAAGAAAAGCCAACGCAATTCGAACGTACAGTTTATTCTGAGTCATTGTAAAATTTCTCCATTGTTAGAAGGTATAAGTTGCAGAAAGTTGATAGCGATTCAAGTCGGCGTCCTTTACCGTATTAGCGGTCAAGTAATCCGTTTGGATATGAAGGTATTCAAAGCCTAGCGAGAACTCGTCTGTCAAATTGTAAGTCGTGTTTGCAAAGAACGAGAAGTTCTGTTCGCGGCCACCGACTTTTCTAATGTCTTCACGTTTGAGCTTGTCAAGCCCAGCACCCACATTAAAGGCAACCTTTTGAACAAACTTAGCTTGCAAGGCGACCCACCCGCCATAAGCGCCAATGCTCTTTACGTTTTCAGGATCATCGGCATTTGAAACGAGTCCGCGTCCAATTCCTGCCGCGTATGTATCAAGATTTGCACCGATAAAGTATTCGCCTAGAACAGTAAAGTGTCTTGTGATGGGAAGCGTCAAATCCACATTAAAAGACCATGATGGAATTTCCTTAGTATCGCCGGTGGCATCCAGGTCAACTTCCTCTTGGCCATAATGACCAGAAACACCTAAGCCAAACTTCTTGCCTTCGACCCAAAGAGGAAGCGCTATGCCGATACGTCCCTGAATCGTAGGAATATCAGCGTCAACGCCAGTTTCCGAGGCAGAAGAAGTGTTGTAAGGTTGCGTTTCGCCAATAGTGCGGACTAGAGCTACAGCAAAATCCAGGGAACCTTCGCCAACAGGGATTTTTTCAGTAAGCCTGAGTTGCGCCCTGCGAAGGCCTGCATCACCAGAATTGTTGAGAACGCCTGCGTTAAGCGTCGGAGTCACCAACGGAGAAATCAAATCCCATGTCTGACCGCCCAAAATAGAGAAGCCAGACTTGCCAAAGGAAATTTCACCGTAACCATGACGGAGTCTCGGATTAGGCGCATTGCCGGAACCGCCACCATAAAAGTCAACTTCGATTTTACCGTTCGCCTTGAAGAAGGCAGTATCGTTACCGCTCGAAAGATTAACGCCTATTCGAGTCAAGTTCGGCGTAAAATACCAGCCACCATCGTTTTTATTGGTAATGTCCGATGCAGCGGCAAAGTTTGCAAAGTTGCCGTTATTGCTTTTAGAGTCTTCGTAGGCGGCATTCAAGGATGCAAAACCGTAAAGTGTTGCGCTCACGCCAGATTTCGTGGTAACCGCGATAGGTTCAGCGGCAAAAGCAGTAAATGAAGACAAAAGGATAACTTGAGCTACAGTTTTTTTAATATTGAAATTCATGGAAAGATCTCCTAAATTTTTTATGAGTTGGGAAACCACGCAGAGCAATATTCTGCGCGCAATTAGAATCGCCAATCAACCTTCGAAAAAAAGGTAGCGGCTTATTTACTTGGAGAATTTACAGCTACAACACATATAGGTATCCTCGTGTTGATTTGTGAATGCATCGGAACACAGCGTCCTCGATTGCGGTGCATAAATTAGAAAACAAAAAACGGTTTGTAAAATACTTTATTTTTATCACTTGATATAAGGTTTGTCTTTACATATAAGATAATTCTATAAACATTATAAACAAATAGTGAACAGCTATAAAAAATGCCGGCTGATGATTCAGTCGGCACTTTTGTTGATGATAGTGAAGAAGCAGTAACTTATTTTCCGCCAACAGATGCACTGTAAATCTTTTCGAGAAGATTGAGTGCACCTTTGTAGCCAACAAAGCTTCGATTGATAATCAAGGTTTCGCTGGAAGGAGGCGTGATTTCGAAGAACAAAGCGCCCTTATCATTGGCAAGATTGATTTCCCAAGAAGAAGCAAGAATCAACGGCTTTCCAGAAGAGAAATCCACTTCCTTGATAGCTTTTTCAATCAAGTAGCCATCTTCTTCGAATTCCACTTCAACATCGACACCTTCGCTGATGTTATGGAAAGCATCTTCGATGGTCTTGCGGAATTTCTGCGGAGGATCGTCCGTGATAATCGCCTTGCGCGGAATAAGGCCGATTTGGTCAGCAAGGAACTTGGTGTAGGCAAGCGTGTAAGCGGAATCAGCAGTAATTGCAAATTCACTCGGCATACCGTACCAGTATTCAGCAAAGAATTCAGAGAAGTGTTCCAAATAGTAGTAATAAATACCATTTTCTTGTTCAATGAACTTTTCGCTCTGTTCCTTATCGATTCCGGCAAAATCAACAACTTTGCGGATAAATGCAGCAGTTGCTTCAGCACCGATTGGAATTTCAGGAATATGGAGGAACGGCTGACCATATTTTTTCTCAAGGTGTTCAGCGTTTCTCACGCCGACCCACGGAGAAACCACCAGGTTAAACTGGGCTTCTGGAATGCGCAACCAGTCCTTGACACCGTTATTTTCAGGTCCAAAGAGCACATTCACTTCAAATCCTGCGCCACGGAGAATACGGGCAAGTTCCTGGTAATCACCGCGCCAGTTCTGGTTGTAATACGGAACTTCGAACCAAAGATTGATAAGACCCTTCTTGCGTTCGCCCTTGTAATCGCCCACAAACTGATCGACAATGGCGTTTACCACTTCTTCGTGACCGAAAAGGTTATTGCCCTTGAAGCCTGCGGTATCCACAGCCACAATCGGGTAACCCAAATCGCGATATTCATTCACCAAGCTGGGGACGTCATCACCAATGAGGCCGCCCACGCAACCCGTGAGAACAACATAGAGGTCGCCATCGAAAACTTTGAGCGTTGACTTAATCAACTGATCCAAAGTCTTGATGCCGCCGAACACGATGTCGTTTTCAGTGGAGTTTGCGCTCGGCATGTTACCAGCACCAGCGAAAATGCTGCCCTGGAAGCCGTTTTCAAAAGTGAGGAATGCGGTTTGCTTAAGCTGGCAACCCGGAGAGCAGTTGGCTATAGGAACTGCACCCTTGATGCCGACAACCGTATTGGACGCACCGACTGCACAAGAATAGCGGGGGTCCGAAATAGAATTGCTTTTTTTCTTTGTTTTAAGTGCTTCTGACATTTTCGAAATCTCCCTTATTATGCGTTTTCTGAATTAGATTCTTTGCCTTTGCTGAACTTGAGATTTCTCGGTTCAGGAAGGTCGTTAAGTGCTTCTGGGTGATGCGTCAAATAGAACGGATCGTCCTGAGCAAGCCACCAATCAGAATACGGGAGTTTCACATTACGCTTGAGAACTTGGTTAAACTTTGTACGTGAAAGAACGCCTTTGAGCATTTCGCCAATGCGGAGGATACCTTGATAGCCCACCGGAATATGTTCGTCGCCCATGGTGAGGGTCGGGAATCCAAGGTGGCCCGCGACAGATGCAAGGCCCGGATGGCGAATAAGCAAGAAGTCCGTCTTGGCACGCTTCAAAAGCTGCGGAAGCTGGAAGGCGCGAGTCTTACTTACAGTATAGTGCGGAATGTCGCCGTAAGTTTCCACAAGTTCCTTCAAGGTGTCTTGATGCTTTCCTGCACCATCGTAAATGGGGTCATGATGGAACACGAGGGCTGCATCGTGACCAATTCCAAGTTCCGAAAGAACACTGATGAGGCCGTGAGCATAAGCAGAACCCGTCATCACGATGCCGTTCTTGCCCTTGAAAAATTCGCGAAGTTCAGCGAGTTTCGGAGCAATACGCTTGTGTTCACTTTCGATATATTCTTCAGCTTCTTTTTCTTTGCCAACAACTTTTGCAATAGCGCGGAGCCATTCGTCAGTGCCCTTGATACCGTACGGCTGCGGAGCATCAATTTGCGGAACGCCGAAGGATTCTTCAAGTGCGGTAGCCATGTAACCACCCAAAGTATCGCAGAAGGTAGCGGTCGCGACAGCTTCAGAAGCCTGGCGGATTTCATCGAAAGATGCAGTATCCAAGAGGTAGTTGACGCGGAGCCCAAGCGGAGCAAGCATTTCAGAGAAATAGTCCGTTCCCCAAAGAGCAACAATATTGAGCAAGTCATTTTGCTTTTTGGTCGGATGGCGATTCACGATTTGACGGAGAACGCCATGGAATGCAATGTCGAAGCCCGTGGACCAATGCTTGGAACGGAAGCCTTCGCAGTGCAGCGGAATTATAGGTACGCCAACTTCAGGTTCCATTTCTTCGGCGATGGAGTCAATGTCTTCACCGATAATAGCGGTAGCACAAGCCATGCCAATGAAAATAGCCTTGGGATTGAAACGTTCTTTTGCATCACGAATCGTTTGACGAAGCTTTTCAGAAGCACCGAACACCATGTCCTGTTCTTTAAGGTTGGTGCTGATGTTCAAAGTATTCTGCAAAGGCTTGCCACGACGCTTAAGGCCCACATGCATAGAAAGGTTGAATTTGGAGTTTTCGCCGCTGCAGCCGATTGGAGAATGGTCAATCAAAGCGCAGTCCGTGAGGTTGCCCACTTGGCACTGGACAATAGCGTTGGAGCACATGGTTTCTTGGTTGAGCGGAGAGTGCAATTCGCAAAGCTTACAGCCGGCCCCCTTGCTTGCGCAGCCACCGTGCTTTTTCGCGCTGCGTTCGTCGTAGGCAGATTCCTTGATCAAGTCGCTGGCTTTGCCGTCCCAACCGATAATGGTACCCAGTCGATATTCGCGGTTTTCGACCGAGGTCATATTTAAATTAATGTTAGTTGATGCCATAGATTTTTACCTCCTGCCGGTTCTCGCTAAATGGAGTAGTCCTTTTCCATCATGCCGTAGTCGATGAGAATTTGTTCCAAGCGGTCCTGCGTCATCGGCGTCGGGATGGTAAAGAGCTCGTTTTCGTCGATGTTCTTTGCAAGTT
>NZ_MWQI01000016.1:0-2500 GCF_002210345.1 Fibrobacter sp. UWB4
TGAATCCAGCGGCGACCTACTCTCCCGGACCCGAGGGCCAGGTACCATCGGCGATCTGAGGCTTAACTTCCGTGTTCGGGATGGGAACGGGTGTGACCCTCACTCGATAACCGCTGAAACAAACTCATGCATGGAACCTAAACTCTTTTGCAATCGCCAGAATGCCGAAGCCAGGCGGGTCCGGGCTGCCCACGCGGGACAGTAGAACCAAATCGTTGAAAGAAAGGAAAAGCGTCTCACGGGCTATTAGTACCGCTCGGCTCAACGTGTCGCCACGCTTACACCTGCGGCCTATCGACGTCGTAGTCTCCGACGGCCCTTCAGGGGGTTGCCCCCGCGAGACCTGATCTTGGGAATGGCTTCACGCTTAGATGCCTTCAGCGTTTCTCCAATCCGAACATGGCTACCCGGCAATGCCGCTGGCGCGACAGCCGGTACACCGGAGGTTCGTCCGTCCCGGTCCTCTCGTACTAAGGACAGCTTCCCTCAAGTCTCGAACGCCCACACCGGATAGGGACCAAACTGTCTCACGACGTTTTGAACCCAGCTCGCGTGCCGCTTTAATTGGCGAACAGCCAAACCCTTGGGACCTTCTCCAGCCCCAGGATGCGACGAGCCGACATCGAGGTGCCAAACCTCCCCGTCGCTATGAACGCTTGGGGGAGATCAGCCTGTTATCCCCAGAGTACCTTTTATCCATTGAGCAACGGCCTTTCCACGCTGTACCGCGGGATCACTAAGCCCTACTTTCGTACCTGCTCGACGTGTCCGTCTCGCAGTCAAGCTCCCTTATGCCTTTGTGCTCTGCGCGCGATTGCCGACCGCGCTGAGGGAACCTTTGGATGCCTCCGTTACCTTTTGGGAGGCGACCGCCCCAGTCAAACTGACCATCAGACACGGTCCCTGTCCCGGATGACGGGACGAGGTTAGATCTCAAAACGGGCAAGGGTGGTATTTCAAGGACGGCTCCCCGACGACTGGCGTCGCCGGCTCGTAGCCTCCCACCTATCCTACACATGCCAGCCCTAAAACCAATGTCAAAATACAGTGAAGGTTCATGGGGTCTTTCCGTCCAGGTGCGGGTTGCCGGCATCTTCACCGGCACTGCAATTTCGCCGAGTCCCGGGAGGAGACAGTGCAGAAGTCGTTACACGATTCGTGCAGGTCGGAACTTACCCGACAAGGAATTTCGCTACCTTAGGACCGTTATAGTTACGGCCGCCGTTTACCGGGGCTTCGATTCAGGGCTTCGCTTGCGCTGACCCCTCCTGTTAACCTTCCGGCACCGGGCACGTGTCAGACCATATACGTCCACTTGCGTGTTAGCATGGCCCTGTGTTTTTGGTAAACAGTCGCTTCTGCCGTTTCCCTGCGACCTCCAGATGCTTCCCGCTGTTCACGGTAACAACCGGAGGCTCCCCTTATCCCGAAGTTACGGGGTTAATTTGCCGAGTTCCTTCTCCCGAGTTGTCTCGAGCACCTTAGGCTATTCGCCTCGTCCACCTGTGTCGGTTTACGGTACGGGCCTCCGTTCGCTCCCTTAGCGGTTTTTCCTGGCACGGTCCATCGCGGCGCCCCTTCCGGCCGAAGCCTTCCGGGGGTCCGGAGCCTGGGGCTTGTGCAGGGGGGATTTGCCGCCCCTGCGCCTCGCACTCCTTCAGCGGCATCCATCGGCCGCCCCGTGAATTCCCATGCGTCGCCGCGTCGGTAGTGACGCTTATCGGAGGGTCCAGGAATGTTCACCTGGTTGTCATCGGCTACGCCTCTCGGCCTCGTCTTAGATCCCGACTGACCCCGGGAGGATTATCCTTGCCCGGGAACCCTTGGACTTACGGTGTGCGGGTTTTTCACCCGCATTTTCGCATACTCATGCCAGCATTCTCGTTTCCGGTGCCTCCAGCGGGCATCGCCACCCGCCTTCCCAGGCCTGCGGAACGCTCTCCTACCGCTCCCGTTGCCGGAAGCCCACGACTTCGGTGACGTGCTTAGTCCCGATCATTTTTGGCGCGGAGCCGCTTGACCAGTGAGCTATTACGCTTTCTTTAAAGGATAGCTGCTTCTAAGCTAACCTCCTGGCTGTCTGTGCAGCTCCACATCCTTTCCCACTTGGCACGTACTTGGGGACGCTTAGTCGGTGGTCAGGGTTGTTTCCCTTTCGTCTACGGATCTTATCACTCGCAGGCTGTCTGCCATGCATCGCGTTCACGGTATTCGGAGTTTGATAGGGTTTGGTAAGCGGGTGTGCCCCCTAGTCCTGCCAGTGCTCTACCCCCGTGAAGCTAACATGACGCCATACCTAAATATGTTTCGGAGAGAACAAGCTATCGCCCAGTTTGATTGGCCTTTCACCCCTACCCACAGCTCATCCGAACACGTTTCAATGTATATCGGTTCAGCCCTCCACGGAATGTTACTTCCGCTTCAGCTTGGCCATGGGTAGATCACTAAGGCTTCGTGTCTGCCGTGTACGACTGGTCGCCCAGTTGAGACTCGCTTTCGC
>NZ_MWQI01000017.1 GCF_002210345.1 Fibrobacter sp. UWB4
CAGATATCACCAATGTTCCGGAAGAATCCGGGCTTTCGAGCAGCTCGACGCCTTCGGTTGAGCCGGAGTCGTCTTCTTCGAGTGGATTGGAACTTTCAAGCAGTTCCGCACCTTCGTCGTCATCAGAAGAATCGTCTTCGTCGGAGAAATCCCCCGATAGAAAACTGACCGAAGCAGATGTAAAATGCGGCGCTATTAAGCCTAATCCTGTTGACGGTGATGAGTGCTCGTATAAAAACGATGACGGTGATTTAAGGAGTGTTGTATATGCTGGTAATCGTTGGAGAGAATTTAACGCTGATTCAACAATTAATCTGTGTTCTGAAAGCTATAATTCTCATAAACTGTATAAAAAATCGGGTGCGGATTATTATTACTGTGTATGGGGTGAATGGCTGCCTGCCGTTATGGTTCCTCAGCAGTATATGGACTCTCGAAAAGAGGGCTTGAGTGATGAAGAATATGATGTTTTGGATTTGCCCCAAAACGCCTCGATGGGTGACCGTGCCGAAGGAACGCTGGAACGTTGCGTTAATGGAGTCACTTTGGTCTATGACACTTTGTTGAACTGGGTGACCAAAACTTCAGCTTACTGTGTGGCTGAGAATCATTATCGATATCGCTCGAATGGTACTTGGACTTTGGAGACGGATGAAGATTTACAAAATGATAGCAGATTCCAAGAAATTGAGTGTACTGAAGGAAATCTTGGCGCTGTGTATGAACGAGATGGATTGACTTATAAGTGCGTTAATGTGCAGAAAGCCGTTTCTTGGAGTAAATACACAACCGCATATGATTGGAGACCTGGTGCTGTTGTGATTGATGCTAGTTTTAAAAGGTCAACCTTGGCAAGCCCTACGGAAGTTTGCAATGAATCGAATGATGGGAAAAAAGTAGTTGTTGATGCGGGTATAGAGGTTTCTTATCTTGGCGAATCTGTAACGCCTCAATGGCCGGTGCCTCTTGGAAGAAAACGAGAGCTTGATTACCAATGCAAATATGATTCTGAAAAAAACTTGGGTAAATGGGAATTAGTGGGTGATCGACGCATTGAATGATAAGACTAAAGAAGGGGCGTGAATATGCTTAATAAAATTTCTTTTTCTGCGATTGCGGCAATGGCTGCATTGTCAATGGTTTCGCTTACGGCTTGTAGTGACGAGAATCCAGATATCACCAATGTTCCGGAAGAATCCGGGCTTTCGAGCAGCTCGACGCCTTCGGTTGAGCCGGAGTCGTCTTCTTCGAGTGGATTGGAACTTTCAAGTAGCTCTGCACCTTTGATTGAACTGTCATCGTCATCGGAAAAATCTGGTGATAGCGTACAAGTTAAATTGAAGTGTGAATATGTGACCAAAGGTGCTGTTACGCGTTTTTTGGTGGAAAAATCTGGTGAAGTATTGAAGGATGTTTGCAGCGAACCGTCTCCTATTATTGGCAATGGCGTTTATGCAGAAGATTGTAATGCGGAGAATGAAGGTCGCGTTTTATCGCTGTGGGCCGGAAATGCCAAGTATGGGGGTATGTCGTATTACAGGTGTCAAAAAGACTCTTGGGTTAAAGGCGACATTAGCCTCACTTGCGATACCGCTGGCGTGGCTGTGGGTGACACTTGTCGAAAAACAGGAATGACTGGCTCGTTTCGAGCAAGTATGCCATATCCCCCATCTGGATATGTGTTTGTGTATGCAGGCGATGGTGTATGGAAACGGGCTGATCAAGCGCAGATTGATTCGCTGAATGCAAAACAGGAACGTCTTGATGCTGCGATAAAAGAACAATGTGGCGAGCCTGAGCTGGGTAAGAGCAATCAGTGTTGCTTTACGCCGCCTGCGGAGATTGCCAAGGAGCTTTCTTGGGAGGGAAGCGCACTCTACGAGTACGAACGCGATAGTCATGAATGGTTCCCGCGGGCATATTTTTCAAGCTCGGATTGTGGTGGGCAAGTGAAAGAAATAATAGAAGATTAACGCACTTTTTTAAGTGCTTCGAATTTTGGGATGGCTGACTGCCGTCCCATTTTTCTAAATTTTAGCCCGAAAATTTAATGAAGTCCTGCAAGCGACAAGACTGTTTGGCGGATTTGACGAATTCTCTCGTCTTTTGTCTTTCGTCTCTCGTCTAGCAGAACCATATTGAGGTACAAAGCAAATGGCAAAGTATAATCCGCAAGAAATCGAAACCAAGTGGCAAGCCTACTGGGAAGAACATCAGACGTTTAAGACTGGCGAAGATAAGTCCAAGCCGAAGTATTACTGCTTGGATATGTTCCCGTACCCGAGTGGTGCAGGCCTCCATGTGGGTCACCCGGAAGGTTACACCGCAACGGATATCATTTGCCGCTACAAGCGCAGCCGCGGTTTCAATGTGCTCCACCCGATGGGTTGGGACGCTTTCGGCCTCCCCGCTGAACAGTACGCCATCCAGACCGGTACGCACCCGGCCATTACGACCAAGAAGAACTGCGACAATTTCCGCCGCCAGATCAAGCGCCTTGGCTTGAGCTACGACTGGAACAAGGAAGTCAACACCACCGACCCGAAGTATTACAAGTGGACGCAGTGGATTTTCAAGCGCCTTTATGGCACCTGGTTCGATGAAGACCAGCAGAAGGGCCGCCCGATTGAAGAACTTCCGATCCCGGCCGATGTCGAAGCCAAGGGTAAGGACGAAGTCCGCAAGTATCGCGATGGCAAGCGCCTCGCTTACTACGCCGACGCTCAGGTGTGGTGGTGCAAGCACTGCAAGATTGTGTGCGCTAACGAAGAAGTTTTGAACGACGGTTCTCACGAAAAGTGCGGCACCAAGGAAGTGGAACGCCGTAACCTCAAGCAGTGGCTCATGCGCATCCCGCTGTATGGCGACCGCCTGCTGAAGGGCCTCGACAAGCTCGACTGGCCGCAGGGCGTCAAGGACATGCAGAAGAACTGGATCGGCAAGAGCTATGGTGCCGAAGTTGATTTTGCAATCGCCGATGCTGAAGGCAAGCCGACTGAAAAGAAGCTCCGCGTTTACACGACCCGTTGCGATACGCTGTTTGGTGCAACCTACATGGTCGTTGCTCCGGAACACGCTATGGTGCCGGAACTCACGACTGCCGAACAGAAGGCCGCCGTGGAAGAATATGTGCACGCCGCTGCCTTGAAGAGCGACCTCGATCGTACGGAACTCGCCAAGGAAAAGACCGGTGTGTTCACTGGTTCTTATGCTGTGAACCCGCTCACCGGCACGAAGATTCCGGTGTGGGTTGCTGACTACGTTTTGACGGGCTATGGCACCGGCGCTATCATGGCTGTGCCGGCTCACGATACCCGCGACTTTGACTTTGCAAAGAAGTTCAACCTCCCGGTTATCTGCATCATGGAACCGGACGCAAGCTGCCCCGAAGATGTAAAGCCGCTCGTGCTCAAGGGCGAAGCCTGCTGGGCTGCCGACGGCACCTACATCAACAGCGAAAATGCAACGCTCTGCCTGAACGGACTCAACAAGAAGCAGGGTATCGCCAAGGTCATCGAATGGCTCGAAGCCAACAAGATTGGTAAGGCCACGGTGAACTACAAGCTTCGCGACTGGCTCTTCAGCCGTCAGCGTTACTGGGGCGAACCGTTCCCGATTATCCATTGGGAAGATGGTGAAATCTCTACGGTAGACGATGCCGAACTTCCGGTGCTCTTGCCGGAACTCAAGGATTACAAGCCGGGTGACGGCGGACAGTCTCCGCTCGCTAACGCCACCGAATGGCTCCAGGTCGTCGATAAGAACGGTCGCAAGGGTATTCGCGAAACGAACACCATGCCGCAGTGGGCAGGCTCTTGCTGGTATTACCTCCGCTACATTGACGCTTGCAACGGTGACGCATTTGTGGCAAAGGAACTCGAAAAGTACTGGATGCCGGTGGACCTCTATGTGGGTGGTGCCGAACACGCCGTGCTTCACTTGCTCTACAGCCGTTTCTGGCACAAGGTCTTGTTCGATCTCGGCCTCGTCTCTACCGACGAACCGTTCCAGAAGCTCTTCAACCAGGGCATGATTCTTGCCTTCGCTTATGAAGATGCCGCTGGCTCCAAGGTCCCGACTGACGAAGTCGAAGAAAAGAACGGCAAGTACTTCAAGAAGGGAACCGACATCGAGCTCAAGCAGATTGTGGCGAAGATGAGTAAGTCCCTCAAGAACGTCGTGAACCCCGATGACGTGGTGCGCGACTACGGTGCCGACAGCCTTCGCTTGTACGAAATGTTCATGGGCCCGCTCGATGCAGTGAAGCCGTGGCAGACCAAGGGCATCGAAGGCATGAACCGCTTCCTCGGCCGCGCCTGGCGCTCCGTGGTGGGCGACGACGATGCCGCTCCGGTCTACGTTGACGAAACCGCTCCGGAAGCTATCGAGAAGGTGATGCACCAGACCGTCATCAAGGTCACGAACGACATCGAGAACATGAGCTTCAACACCGCGATCAGCCAGCTGATGATCTTCAACAACGAAATGATGAAGATGGACAAGCGCTACCGCGAACCGTGCGAAACCTTCGTGAAGTTGCTGCACCCGTTTGCCCCGCACATCGCCGAAGAAATGTGGAGCATCCTCG
>NZ_MWQI01000018.1 GCF_002210345.1 Fibrobacter sp. UWB4
CCACCTTCGCGGATAGCGAAGCGGAGCTGCTTTTCCATGGCGATCGGAGCGATGAGGTTCACGTGGATCGTGACGGTATCACCCGGGGTAACCATTTCGACGCCTTCCGGGAGCTGAATCGTGCCGGTCACGTCGGTGGTGCGGAAGTAGAACTGAGGACGGTAGCCGTTCATGAACGGCGTGTGGCGGCCACCTTCGTCCTTAGTGAGAACGTAGATTTCAGCCTTGAATTCGGTGTGCGGAGTGACAGACTTCGGAGCGGCGAGAACCATGCCACGGACGATGTCCTTCTTTTCAGCGCCACGGAGGAGGAGACCAACGTTGTCACCTGCCTGAGCGTCGTCGAGAAGCTTGCGGAACATTTCAACACCGGTGATGACGTATTCGGTGGTTTCACCGAGACCGATACGTTCAACCTTGTCGTTCAAGCGAACGACACCGCGTTCGATACGGCCAGTAGCGACAGTGCCGCGGCCAGTGATCGTGAACACGTCTTCGATCGGCATGAGGAACGGCTTGTCGGTATCGCGCTGCGGGAGCGGGATGTATTCGTCACAAGCGTTCATGAGTTCCATGACCTTGTCCTGGTATTCCGGATCGCCTTCAAGAGCCTTGAGAGCAGAACCGCGGATGATCGGGGTGTTGTCACCGTCAAAGTCATACTTGGACAGAAGTTCGCGAACTTCCATTTCGACGAGGTCGAGAATTTCGGCATCGTCAACCATGTCGCACTTGTTCATGAACACGACGATCTTCGGCACACCGACCTGGTGGGCGAGAAGGATGTGTTCGCGAGTCTGCGGCATCGGGCCGTCAGTAGCAGCAACGACGAGGATAGCGCCGTCCATCTGAGCAGCACCAGTCACCATGTTCTTCACATAGTCAGCATGCCCCGGGCAGTCGACGTGTGCGTAGTGACGGTTAGCAGTGGTGTATTCCACGTGGGAGGTGTTGATCGTGATACCACGAGCCTTTTCTTCCGGAGCGTTGTCGATTTCATCGAAACGCTTTGCAGCGGC